>JAWXUN010000064.1:0-9012 GCA_044426425.1 Clostridia bacterium
ACGATTACGAGATGAACTGCTCAGCGTGTGGAGCAAATTATAGAGAACAAACTGAATATTTAAAAGATTATACATTGATTTCTGAGAATTTAAATATTTATAAACAAGAGCAAGAAAAGGCTGTGTCAGAGAAATTAGCTGAAGAAGAAAGGCTAAGAGAAGAGGCGGAACATCAAGCGTTTTTTGATGCAACTATCAAAGAAAACGAAGAAAATGAAAAAGGCATAGGAAAGTTCAGAGAAAAAATTAAAGCTATAATTATCGCCAAAACCAGAAAAAAAGAAATTGTAGAAGTTGTAGAAGTTGTAGAAGAAACAGAAGAGAAATCAACAGAAGATATAGAAGAAACAAGTCAAACAGCTAAAGATTACTACGATAACTTCAAAGTAGAATACAAAGAAGAACCAGAAGAACTTGTAGAAGAAATAGAAGAAGTTCAAAGAGAAGAACTTGTAGAAGAACCAGAAGAAGTTCAAAGAGAAGAACTTGTAGAAGAAATAGAAGAAGTTCAAAGAGAAGAGCTTGTAGAAGAACCAGAAGAAGTTCAAAGTGAAGAACTTGTAGAAGAACCAGAGGAAGTTCAAAGAGAAGAACTCGAGGAAGAAAACAAAGAAGAGTTTGAGGAAATATATAGCGGAGAAGCCGTAGAAGAAGATAACGAAGAGTTTACAGAAGAAGATTTTAAAAAAGAAATCAGAGGAAAATTCGAAGAGAAAATCAGAGAAGAATTCGGAGAAGAATTTAGAGAAAATCCCCAAGAGCAAGTTAAAGAAGACAAAGAGAAAAAAATTGTTTTGACTGACAAAATCAAAAAAACTGTTTTTATATCTGCAATTATCTTGATTGTCGCTGTTTTGGCTTATCTCGCTGTTTTGTTTTTTTATATACTCCCAAACCAAACGGCATTAGCACAAAATATATCGGCAAGTCTACTAAGTTTTTCTAAGAATTTTTGGCGATTAATATAGCCGAAATAATCTTGACAAAACAAGAACTTTGTGATATATTTAATTATGTAGAGCTATGATAAGGACTTTTTAGCAGAATATTTATCCAAAGAGAGCGGTCGCCTTGGCTGAAAGCGATTGTGTTAAATTGCAAAAAAATACCACCTTTGAGCATTTGCCGAAATAAGGCAAGCGTAAGAACTGCGTTAAAGTTTTTTTAAAATGAGTGGGGTGCCAATTTGGATTATCCCAAAAAAACGGGTGGAACCGTAGGAATTTGTATTTTCCTGCCCCGAGAGTCTAAGAGGCTTTCGGGGCAGTTTTTTTGTTAATATAAAAGAATTAAATAAATATAGGAGAAACTAATATGATTAATGTTAATTTAAAAGGAAATGTAAAAGAATTTGAGAATGGAATTTCAATTGCAGAAATTGCAAAAAGCATAGGTATGGGTTTATACAAATCATCTTGTGCTGGTCTTTTGAATGGAGAAGTTTGCGACCTTAGAACAGTTATTAACGCAGATTGCAACTTAGAAATTTTAACTTTTGAAGATAAAAAAGGAAAAAGTGTTTATTGGCACACAGCATCACACGTTTTGGCTCAAGCAGTTAAAAGACTATTTCCACAAGCAAAATTTGCCATTGGCCCAAGCATAGATAATGGTTTTTATTATGACTTCGATTTTGCACTAACTAACGAAAATATCCCTGCAATTGAGGCAGAAATCAAAAAAATCATCAAATAAAATATTGCTATTGAGAGATTTGAGCTAGAACCATCAGAGGCACTAGAACTCATGAAAGACGAGCCTTATAAATGCGAATTAATAAAAGAACACGCAGACAAAGGCGAAAAAATCTCTTTCTATAAACAAGCAGATTTCACAGATTTGTGTGCTGGTGCACATTTAATGAGCACAGGAATGCTCAAAGCTGTCAAATTAACTTCTGTAACAGGTGCATACTGGAGAGGTGACTCAAACAAAAAAATGCTCCAAAGAGTATACGGAACTGCTTTTCCTAAAAATGCAGAGCTAGAAGCGTATCTAGCACAAGTAGAAGAGGCTAAAAAACGTGACCACAACAAACTCGGCCGTGAGCTAGAACTGTTTACAACAGTTGACTCAATCGGTCAAGGCTTGCCAATTCTTCTTCCAAAAGGCACAATGATTGTTAGAACACTACAAAGATTTGTTGAGGACGAAGAACAAAGAAGAGGTTGGCTACAAACAAAAACACCATTAATGGCAAAAAGTGATTTATACAAAATCTCAGGTCACTGGGATCATTATAAAGACGGAATGTTTGTGCTTGGCGACGAGGAAACAGACAAAGAGGTTTTCGCACTTCGCCCAATGACTTGCCCATTCCAATATCAAGCATACCTAAATAAAAAGCGTTCGTATAGAGAACTTCCACTAAGATACAACGAAACATCTACTCTTTTCAGAAACGAAGCTAGTGGAGAAATGCACGGACTTATTCGTGTTAGACAGTTCACAATCTCAGAGGGTCACTTGATGTGCACACCTGAACAACTAGAAAAAGAGTTTGCAGACTGCCTTGAGCTTGCAATATTTATGCTCAAAACTCTTGGATTATACGAAGATGTTAGTTATAGATTTTCGCAATGGGACCCAGAGGATACATCAAAATACGAGGGCACAGCAGAGCAATGGGAGTCAGCTCAAGAGAGCATGAAAAATATTCTTGACGACCTAAAATTAGACTACGAGCTTGGCATTGGCGAGGCTGCTTTCTATGGCCCAAAACTTGATATTCAAATCAAAAATGTTCACGGCAAAGAGGACACACTCATAACAATTCAAATAGACCAACTTTTGGCAGAAAAATTTGGAATGGAGTACACAGACAAAGACGGTTCAAGCAAAAATCCATACATTATTCACAGAACTTCAATCGGTTGTTACGAGAGAACACTCGCACTTTTAATCGAAAAATATGCTGGTGCTTTCCCACTTTGGCTCGCTCCTACTCAAGTGAAACTTTTGCCAATCGCAGACAGACACCTAGATTATATTTATGAAGTTAAAAAACAACTAGAGTCACAAGGTTTTAGATGTGAAGTTGATGATAGAAGTGAAAAAATCGGCTACAAAATCAGAGAGGCTCAACTAGAAAAAGTTCCTTATATGCTTTTGGTTGGCGACAAGGATATAGATAACAATTCTGTTTCTATTAGACACAGAAAAGAGGGTGATTTAGGCTCAATGAGCATAGCAGAGTTCATAGACAAAATAGTCCCAGAATGTCAAGATAAAATTATTAAATAAGATGTGCATTTGGGAGGATTTGATATGAATACAGGATTGTCTGAACGTATAAAAAACACGCAATATTCTTTTTCTAAAGGTCAAAAATTAATAGCATCTTTTATATTAGAGCACTACGACAAGGTTGCATTTATGACAGCATCAAAGCTTGGCAAAAATGTTGGAGTTAGCGAGTCTACCGTTGTTAGATTTGCAACAGTTCTTGGATATAGTGGATATCCAGAGCTCCAAGAGGCTATTCAAGAGATGATTAGGAACAGGCTAACATCTGTTCAAAGGCTAGAAATTATCGACAGCACTCTTGAATACAATTTGCTTCTTGACAGGTCAATGCAACAAGATTTAGATGTGATTGAAAACACAAAACAAGATATTAATCACGAAGAGTTTTATAAAGTAGCAGAAGAAGTTTCTTCTTGCGATACGGTTTATATTATCGGTGCAGGAAGTTCTTCGGCGATAGCTACGTTTTTGTATCATTATTTAAATTTGATTTTTGACAGAGTTGTCTTGCTAGACTCAAGTGGAGAGGCAGCAATTTTGGCTCAACTTATAAAAGTGAAAAAGAATGATGCCGTTATCGGAATAAGCTTTCCAAGATACTCAAAAAAAGTTATAAAAGCATTGCAATTTGGGCTTGATAAGGGTGCTTGTGTTGTTGCGATAACAGATAATTTGATGTCACCAATCGCTGTTAATTCAAAACACGTTTTGGTTACAAAAAGTGAAACTGTCAGTTTTGTAGACTCTCTTGTTGCTCCTCTTAGTCTTATAAATGCACTGATTGTTACAATTGCAATAAATAGAAAAGACAAGGTTGTCGAAAATCTCAATAAATTAGAAAAAATTTGGGATGAATACGGCGTTTACGAGAAAATAGACGAGGATGAAACTTGATAAAAAATAACAAATACGATGTAATAATAATTGGTTCAGGTGCTGCTGGAATGATGTCTGCTATTATTGCAGCAGAATACGGCAGAAAGGTTTTGATTTTTGACAAAAATGAGAAACTAGGCAGAAAACTCCGCATTACTGGCAAAGGAAGATGTAACCTTTGTAACAATACTTCAAACGACGAAATAATGGCTAATACTATAACAAATGCAAGATTTTTGTATAGCTCATTAAGAAACTTTTCGGCAGAAGATTTGATGAATTTCTTTGAAAGTCGTGGTGTTAAACTCAAAACAGAGCGTGGCAACAGAGTCTATCCAGAGTCTAACAATGCAAATGATATAGCAAATTTGTTAGAGAATGCAATGTTTGAAAATAATGTGGAGTTGCTAAGACAAACAGTGGAAAAAGTTGTGGCAGAAAACGGAAAAATCAAGTCTGTTATCAGTGGCGGAGAAGAGTTTTTCGCCGAGTCTGTGTTAATTGCAACAGGTGGTGCATCTTACAAAGCGACTGGTAGCACAGGCGATGGATATAAGTTTGCAAAATCTTTTGGGCACACAGTTGTGTCGCCAAAATCCTCACTTGTTGGAATGTGTTCTTTGGACGAGTTTTTGCCAGAGTTACAGGGGCTTAGCCTAAAAAACACAGGACTAAAACTATATAAAAACGAAAAAGTTATCTATGAAGATTTTGGAGAATTACTATTTGCTCACTTTGGCATAAGTGGCCCAATTGTTCTTAGTGCAAGCACAAAAATCCGTGACAAAGAAAACTACAAAGTTACGCTAGACCTAAAGCCAGCACTGACAAAAGAACAACTCGATAAAAAATTTATCAGAGCATTTGAGGAATATCACAACAAGAATTTTGATAATTATTTGCCAGAACTTTTGCCAAGAAAATTGATACCAGTTATCAGAAAAATGTCAGGGATTGACGGCGACACAAAATGTCATTCAGTGACAAAAGAGCAGAGGTTAAAACTTATTGAAGTGCTCAAAAATTTTACGGTGAATATAACCGAGTTAAGACCAATTAACGAGGCAATCGTCACAGCTGGTGGCGTTAATGTTAAAGAAGTTAATCCAAAAACTATGGAGTCAAAAATTATTGAAGGATTGTTTTTTGCTGGAGAAGTGTTAGATTTAGATGCATATACAGGTGGTTTTAACCTACAAATTGCATTCTCAACAGCCTACACAGCAGGAACAAATCTATAATGAAGAATAAAGGAATAAAAAAATATGTTTGCTATAGCTATTGATGGGCCTGCTGGTGCAGGCAAAAGCACTGTTGCAAAAGAAGTTGCAAAAAAACTTGAATTTGTATATGTGGACACTGGTGCGATTTACAGAACTTTGGCTTATTATATTCTAAAAAATAATATTGATATAAATGATGTAGATTTTCTTGAAAGTGAACTCAAAAAGGTGAAAATAAAAATTGAGCACGAGCAAGACGGTCAAAAAATGTATCTTTTGGGTGAGGATATCACAGAAAAAATCAGAACCCCAGAGATTACAATGATGGCATCTACTTCGTCGGCTATCCCTTGCGTAAGAGCTTTTCTTTTGTCTTTGCAAACAGATCTTGCAAACGAATATAATGTTGTTATGGACGGCAGAGATATCGGCACAGTTGTCTTGCCAAATGCACAGTTAAAGGTGTTTTTGACAGCCTCACCAGAGGAGAGAGCAAGAAGAAGAACCCTAGACTTCAAAGAAAAGGGCATAGACGAGCCTTATGAGAAAGTTCTCGCAGAAATCAAGGTGAGAGATTGCCAAGACTCAAACAGGGAAATAGCCCCTTTAAAACCAGCAGAAGACGCAGTGGTGATTGATAGTTCGAGATTAAGCTTTGACGAAGTCGTGGAGGAATTTATTAAATTAGCAAAAAAATTGTGATTGTCATACTAAACAACACAAAAAAGGAGTACCTATGAAAAAAGAGAAAAAATCCCTCGTTTACAGATTTGCTTCTGGTGTTATGCCTGCGATTTACAGATTTATTTTTTCTTGTAAATGCATTGGCGAAAAAAATATTCCGATGGAAGGGCCTTTGATTATTGCAAGTAACCATGTCACGGCGATTGACCCAATTATTTTAGGCGACTTAAGCGGAAAAAGAAAAGTTCGTTTCATGGCGAAAGATAGTTTGTTTAAGAAAAAATTAATTGGAAAACTTTTGCGTTCTCTCGGTGCTTTTCCTGTTATACGTGGAACTGGTGGAGAAGATGCATTGGCAGAGGCAAGAAAGATTTTGAATGATGGCGGTGTGTTGTGTGTTTTTATAGAGGGAACTCGTTCAAAAGACGGTCAACTGTTAAAACCAAAAACAGGTGTGCCACTTTTGGCTTTTGAAACAAATGCCACAATTGTTCCAGTTAATATCGTGTCTGAGGGCGGTCAAAGACCAAAGCTTGGCAGAAAGACGATGATGAGAGTTGGAGAGCCAATTTCGATAGAAGAAACAGGCATGACAGAAGCATCAAGTATGCATTATAGACGTGGTGCAAAATACATAATGGCAAAAATCACAGAACTAAGAGAAAAATCTCTTGAGGAATTAGATATAAAAAAATAAAAAATTCAAACGGAGAAAAGATGAGTATTACAGTTGCAAAAAGTGCTGGTTTTTGTTTTGGTGTTGACAGAGCCGTGCAAGAGGTATATAATTTATTGGATAAGGGCAAAAAAGTTTGCACACTAGGGCCAATTATCCATAACCCCCAGCTTGTAAAAGAGCTTGAGGATAAGGGAGTAAAAATTGTCAAATCTGCCGACGAGGTGGAAAGCGACAGAGTTCTTGTTATCCGTTCGCACGGAATTAGCAAAGAAGAATACGACAAAATCAGAGAGAAAAAAATTGAATTTGTCGATGCAACTTGTCCTTTTGTAAAAAAAATTCACAACCTAGTTAGCGATGTTAAGGGCGAAGAAAACCTTGTTTTTATCGCTGGCGACAAAGAGCACCCAGAGGTTGTTGGCATCGTAAGTCATTGCCAAAGTGAAGTTTTTGTATTTAAGAACGAGGAAGAACTTGTCAATTTGCTCAAAAGTTTTGGTGATTTAGACGAAAAAAAGATGTTTTTTTTCGCTCAAACTACCTTTAACATAAAAATTTGGAAAAAATGTATAGAAATTGTCAAAAAACTATGTACAAATGCGTTTTTTTTTGATACAATATGTAATGCAACATCTAAACGTCAGAGTGAGGCAGAAAAAATTGCCAAAGACAGCGACATAATGATTGTCATTGGTGGAAAAGAAAGTTCTAACACGGCAAAGCTAAAAGAAGTTTGCGATTGCCATGCAAAAACTTTTCATGTCGAAACGGCTGAAGAGTTGCCACCCATTGATATGGGATTAAAAATTGGAATAACTGCGGGTGCATCGACGCCCGACAGAATTATAAAGGAGGTACTTGTTATTATGACAAGCATAGAAAACACAGAAATTAATTCAGAGCAACTACTATTTGAACAACTTTTAGAGGAGTCGTTCAAAAAATATGATACAGACGAAAAGGTACACGGTATGGTTAAAGGTGTTGTAGTTAGTATTACACCTACAGAAGTGTATGTAGATGTTGGTAGAAAACAAGCTGGCTTTATCCCATTTAACGAGCTTTCAAACGACCCAAGTGCAAAAGTTGAAGACATCGTTAAAGTAGGTGACGAGATAAATCTTCTTATCATGAAAACAAATGATGTAGAAGGTACAATTATGCTATCTAAAAAACGTATCGATGCTCAAAAAGGTTGGGAAGACCTTCAAGTTGCAAAAGATAACAATGACATTTTAACAGCAAAAGTTACAGAAGTTGTTAAAGGTGGCATTATCGTTGTTTTTAACGGTGTTAGAGTATTTATCCCTGCATCACAAGCTACTGGCAGAAGAGGCGACGATATCGAAGAGCTAAAAGGCACAGAGCAACAATTCAGAATTATCGAAGTTAACAGACAAAGAAGAAGAGCTGTTGGCTCAATTCGTTCAGTTCTAAGAGAGCAAAGAAAAGCTGAGCAAGAAAAAATGTGGGAGAACCTAGAAGAGGGTCAAGAGTTCAAAGGTGTTGTTAAATCAATCACAAGCTTTGGTGCTTTTGTTGACATCGGTGGTATCGACGGCATGGTTCACGTTTCAGAACTTTCTTGGACAAGAATTAAAACTCCTGCTGATGTTGTTAAAGAGGGCGACGAAATCAACGTATTTATCAAAACTCTTGACAAGGAAAACGGCAGAATTTCACTTGGACATAAAAAAGCACAAGATAACCCATGGGAAATCCTTAAAACACAATACCCAGTTGGAACAGTTTGTGAAGCAACAATTGTTGGCATGACAACATTCGGTGCATTTGCAAAAGTTATCCCTGGCATTGATGGCTTAATCCATATTTCACAAATCGCAGATAGAAGAATTGAAAAACCACAAGACGTTCTAAAAGTTGGCGAAACAGTAAATGTTAAAATCACAGATGTTGATTTTGATACAAAACGTGTTTCTCTTTCAATCAGAGCTTTGCTTGAAGATGCAACAGAAGAAGTTGAGGCTTAATCTGTTCTAAAAAGTTATAAATTTAACATAAGCAAACAAATTTCCGAAAACATTTTTTGGATAATGATGAGGGAAGATTTAATCTTTCCTCATGTTATTTTTCTTTTTATTTTTCTTTCTAGGAAAATAAAAAATCTGCATTATAAAAATATTGGAGGCTAAATAGGCATGAAACGAGTAAAAAAACCGGTGTTTTTTATCGTTGCAATTTTCATCTTAGCACTGACATATACTTCTATTTTTGGTATTCAAGTTAGAAGTGAGGGCTCGGATGACACAACGATTATAAAAGGCGTGCAGGATATCAGGTGGG
>JAWXUN010000065.1:0-8993 GCA_044426425.1 Clostridia bacterium
GAAATATACATGGCTGTTGCCTCGCCCTCGACATTTGGGTTAGTCGCCATAATCACTTCTTTTACAACACCGTCGCCGAGTCTTGCGAGAAGTTCTTTTATCTTAAGTTGGTCTGGACCTACTCCGCCAAGAGGTGAAATTGCTCCGTGAAGAACGTGATATGTTGCATTGAACTCATTAGTTTTTTCAAAAGAAAAGACATCACGAGGGTCTTCGACAACACAGATAATTGATTTATCTCTTGTATCACTTTTGCAGATTGGGCAAATCTCGCTGTCTGTTAAGTTGCAACAAACAGAGCAATATTTTATTTTTTCGTGTGCATCTGTAATTGCCTTTGCAAAACTTTGTGCATCTTCACGACTCATGTTAAGAACATGGTATGCAACTCTTTGAGCAGATTTGTGACCAATTCCTTGGAAACTCTCGAACCAATCGACAAGCGTTTCTAGTGGCGGAATATTGTATCTTGCCATTAGAACAATCCTGGTAGGTTAAGTCCGCCTGAAAGTGCTCCCATTTTTTCTTCTTTTTCTTCGCTAGCCATTCTTAGAGCTTCGTTAACCGCAGCAGCGATTAAGTCGCAAAGCATTTCTGTGTCTTCTGGGTCTACAACTTCTGGTTTAACATCTATCACTTTAACTTCCATTTTGCCTGTAACAGTTGCTGTAACCATTGAACCGCCTGAAGTTGCTGAATACTCTTTTACCTCTAGTTCAGCTGTTACTTTTTCCATGTCCTCTTGCATTTTTTGTGCTTGACGAGCAATTTGTTGCATATTTGACGGTGCACCGCCACCCATTCCTTTTGGTAATCTTGCTTTCATTATTTTATCTTCCTTTTTTTATATTTACTATTTTATATTAACTTGAATACCTGCTTCTTCAGCTTTTTTAGCCAACATATCACAGGCATTTAATTCTTCTTTTTTTGCTTTTTTCGCCTTACCTTTATATGGTCCGAGTTTGTAATTCTTTTCGGTAACCATAAAAATCGCTTCACGCAGTTTATCTTTATACTGTGGGTTTTGCCTTAGATAATCAAAGGCGATGTCTGAACCATCTACTAGCATATAATCGCCACTTGTGTAAGCCTGTGAGCTTGCGAAAGCTGTTCCAACTGTCTTTGAAAAATCCTTTATTATGTGAACAACATCTGGCCAACTGCCAAAAAGAACTGCATTCTCTGATAGCTTTTCTATATCACTTGACACAGTAGCTTTGACTGGCTCGCCACTTGGCTTTGCACTTGCCTTGTTCATAGCTTCTTTTATGTTCATAACTGGCATTTTTCTTGACTCTAGTGCTTCTATTCTTCTGACTAGTGCGTCTGGGCTACTATCTAACTCTGGCGAACAGAGTCTAACGAAAGCCATTTCGATTTCTATTCTTTGGTTTGAATATTTCATCTTGTCAAGAGTTTTTGCGAATGTATCAAGACAATGAATTGTCACTGAAAGTGGCGTTTCTACTGCTTGTTTTTTTAATTGTTCTAGTTCCTTAGCACTCATAACAATCATCCCTGGGTGGTCGCCCATGGTTTTTACGAGCATCATTTGTCTAAAATGATTAAGGAGCTCTTCACAAAGTTTACTTAAATCCTTTGATTTTTCGTGTAGCTTTGCAATTATATCTATGCACGAACTACAATTGCCTTTTAGCACAGCATCTGTTAAGTTAAAAATGTGTTCTCTGCCGACAATTCCTGCTGTATCTGCTACAACATCAAGGTCAATTTCGTTACTTCTGCCTATGCATTGGTCAAGAATTGATATTGCATCTCTCATGCCACCGTCTGCAATTTGAGCAATCATAATTGCAGCGTCGTGCTCAATACTCACGCCCTCTTTTTCGGCGATATATTCAAGTCTGCCAGCAATATCCTCTGGGGTGATACGTCTGAAATCAAAACGCTGACACCTTGACAAAATTGTTGGCAAAAGTTTGTGAACCTCTGTGGTCGCCAAGATAAACACAGCGTGTTCTGGTGGTTCTTCAAGCGTTTTTAGCATTGCATTAAAAGCCGAGGAAGAGAGTTCGTGCACCTCGTCAATTATATAAACTCTGAACTTTGCTTTTGCAGGAGTATATGCAACTTCTTCGATTAAACTTCTGATATCATCAACCCTGTTGTTACTCGCAGCGTCAATCTCCATAACATCCATAAGCGTTCCGTTGTCTATTCCAACGCAGTTCTCACAAACACCGCATGGGTCGCCATCTTGTAAATTAAGGCAGTTAACAGCCTTTGCCATAATTTTTGAACAGGTTGTTTTGCCAGTTCCCCGAGAACCCGTAAAGAGGTAAGCATGGGCAATTCTGCCAGCTTGAAGCTCGCTTTTAAGCGTTTCGGTGACTTGTGTTTGACCAACAACATCACTAAAAGCCTTTGGACGATACTTTCTATATAAAACAGTATATGCCACAATAACACCTCCTAACAAAAAAGGGCAAGTTCAAAAGTACATAGAATATGTGAACGGACAGGCTATCTGCATCGCACGAGCAAATCCGCTTAATGCTGCTCGGTTCCCCGCCTGACATGGTTCACGGGCACTCGCCGCGCAGACCTATCCGCTCGCATATTCCATGGCACATCTGAGGCTTGCCCTGAATGACTGTTATTTATTATACTATATTTCTAAAGATATTTCAAGTATAATTTTAAAAAAATTTCACTTTTTCAAGAAAGTTTTTCTTTAAGAGCTAGAACTTTGTCGTAAATTGACTTAATCGTTTCTTCAAAAACCTCGTCTGACTGTCCACTTGGGTCATCAAGTCCCCAGTTTTCGGAATATTCAAAAGGAAGATACGGACAACTTACATTACAACCCATAAATATAACAACATTTGGGCTTGGGATATCCTCGATTTTTTTATTAAACTGTTTTTGCTCCATGTCAATACCATGAATTTTTTTCATCATACGCACTGCATCTTGGTTAATTTGATTTTTGATAATTGTGCCTGCGGAATAACTTTCGAACACATCACCTGCAAGCATTTTTCCGAGTGCCTCTGCAATTTGACTTCTACAAGAATTGTGGTTACAGATAAAAGCAACCTTTGGTTTATTTTCAATCATGTTTATATAACCTCTCAAAATTTTGATATTTATGCGTAAAAAAAATAATATATTCTATATTATAATAAATTTTCTTCAAAAAAGCAAGTTAAATTTATATTATTAAGTAAATCCTGTTGACAACAATATATATCATAGTATATACTATTATTCAGCTTGTCAAATTGGCAATTTCAAAAGCAAAAAAAGGAGCTTTATACTTGAAAACTTTATTAGTAAGCATTAATTCAAAATATATCCATTCGTCTTTGGCTGTTTGGTATCTCAAAGCCTCTGTCACAGCCACAAATCAGAATGTACAGATAATAGAAAGTACAATCAAAGAAAACAAAGAAAAGCTCATACAAAATATAACCGATGAAAAGGCTGATTTAATTGCTTTTTCAACTTATATTTGGAATGTTAATTATATAGAAAGCATTTTGCCATTAATTAAAAAGAACAATCCAGAGGCTGTTATTGTTTTAGGCGGGCCAGAAGTTAGCTATAACTGCAAAGAAGTTTTCGCAAAAAACAAAGATGTAAGTTATATCTTGAGCGGTGAGGGCGAAGAGGTCTTCCCTATTTTTATAGACGCTATCAAAAATAATTTACCAACTGAAAATATAATTGGTGTGAACTCTCCCACTCACCAAAATCCACCTTGCACAAACAACAAAGAGCCACAAAGTCCATACACCACTGAATACCTCGAGCGACTAAAAGGACGAATTAGTTATATAGAAACTAGCCGTGGTTGCCCTTATTCTTGTAGCTACTGCCTTTCTGGCAGACTTTGCAAAATCAAGTTTTTTTCTATGGACAGAGTCAAAAAAGATATTGATTTGCTAAGTAGTTCTGGCACACAAACTATAAAATTCATCGACAGAACTTTTAACTGCAATCCAAAAAGAGCCACAGAGATAATCGACTACATAATAGAAAAGAACCCTAAGTATAACGGAATTTGTTATCATTTTGAAATGGCTGGCGATATCTTTACCGAGGAGCTTTTGGACGCACTCAAAAGAGCCGACACAGGACTCATTCAAATTGAAGTTGGCGTACAAAGTTTTAACGAGGACACGCTAAAAGAAGTCAACCGCAAAACCAACATAGAAACAGTTATGAAAAACATGAAAACTCTTCTTTCTAATAAAAACATCCACATTCACATGGACTTAATTGCTGGCTTGCCTAAAGAAGATTTTGAGAGTTTTAAGTTGAGTTTTAATAAACTCTTTGAACTTCGCCCTGATATGCTTCAACTTGGCTTTCTAAAACTCTTGCACGGCAGTCCGATGAAAGAACAAGATGTTGGTGTGTTCAGTGACACTGCACCATATCAAATTATCGAAAACGATTATCTAAGCCAAAGAGATTTAGAAAAACTTAGCTTTGTAGAAGACTCTCTCGAAAGACTCTACAACAGTGGTAGATTTAAGTTTTTGCTTGAAAAAGTCCTTGAAACAGGACTCGAGCCTTTTGACTTGTTCCTTGATTTTGGCGAAAAATACCAAGCGAAATACGGAACAAAACTAGAGGATTATTGCGAGTGGATTTTGGAGCATTTTCAAAAATACATAGAGAAAAACAGACTTTTTGACCTGTTAAAAGAAAATTGGCTTATGCTCAACAGTTCTGGAAAATTTCCAAAATGCCTAGACGAGCACGGCATGGGCAGAGTACTAAAAGAACTTGACAAAAACCCAGAAACAAAGAGAAAAAAAGCTGTTAGACGAAGTGCCACATATCTCAAAAGCACAAATGAATATATATGGGTTGACTACGAAAATAAAAACCTAATCAGTGGAGAATATGAACTTAAACGCCTAAAATGTTAACATTTGCTTAACAAACACCTCATTTGTTTGACTTTTCAGATTATTTATGTTAACATGAAACAAGACATGACCAAAACATAACTATACTTATTTTTTAAGTAGTTGTAATTTTTATAGGAGGTTACCTATGGTTGAATTTCAAAATGTATCAAAAGTTTACAACAACGGAACAAAAGCTCTTAAAAATATTAACTTAAATATTAAAAAAGGCGAATTTGTTTTCATCGTTGGTTCTTCTGGTGCTGGAAAAAGTACATTTTTAAAACTTATCATGTGCGAAGAAAAGCCTAACGAAGGCAAAATTATAATAGACGGTACTGATGTTACTAAAATCAGGAAAAGCAAAATTCCTTTTATGAGAAGAAGAATGGGAATTGTTTTCCAAGATTTCCGACTCATTGACCACATGAACGTTTATGATAACATCGCTTTTGCTATGCGTGTTGTGGGTGCATCTGGCAAAGCTATCAAAAAAAGAATTCCATATATCCTAAGTCTAGTAGGACTTCAAAACAAAGCTAAAAACCGCCCAAACGAGCTTTCTGGTGGTGAACGTCAGCGTGTTGGACTAGCAAGAGCACTTGTTAACAACCCAACTTTAATTATCGCCGACGAACCTACTGGTAATATTGACCCTGCTTTATCTTTTGAAATTGTTGACCTTTTGAGTGAGATTAACCGTTGTGGCACTACTGTTTTAATGGTTACTCACGAACACTCGCTCGTCAAACATTTCCACAAGAGAATTATCCAAATCCATGGTGGAGAAATTGTTGCCGATACTGTTGCGAGAAGTGCAAAAGAAGTTAGCAGAAAAGAGGCACAAGCTGCCTACGAAAAAGAGCAAAAAGCTAAAGGCAAAAAATCTTCTGACAAAAAAAGAACAGGTGAGAAAAAGAAAAGAAAAATAGAACATTTTACTGATGTTGAACAAAACTTATCCGATGATGACCTCTTAGACGCAATTGTCGAGAATGTTCAAACTACTAAAAAAGAAAAAGTTTCACCAAAGATTGAAGATAACAGTTTCACAGATATCCCTTCTGGTTTTAGTGAGGATATCACTGATATTTATACAGAAGAAGCAAACGAAACAACTTTTGAAAACACTGATTATTCTGAAAGCTACGAAATTGAAGATTACGAGATTGAAGAATTTGAATATGAGGAGGAAGACAAATGAAAAGTATAGGTTATCTTTTCCTCGAAGGTATAAAAAATCTTTGGAAAAACAGAACAATGAGCATAGCCTCAATAGCCGTTCTAACTTCTTGTTTACTCTTAACTGGAACCGCCGTTCTTTTGACACTTAATATGGACAATGCAATGCAAGACCTTGAGAGTAAAAACACAATCACCGTTTACCTTGATGAAAACACCCCAAAACTTGTTTCTATTCAAATTGGTGAAGAACTTAGAAATTTAGATAATATCTCAAGCTGCGAATATGTTGCTGGCGAAGATGCTTTACAAGATGTTATGATAGGTCTTGGCGACGATGGAAGTCTTTTCGAAGGCTTTGATAATTTCTTGCCTGACGCATACAAAATCACAATCACAGATATCACATTATACGAAGAAACTATGGCGAATGTAATCGCTGTTGAAAATGTTGATTCTTATTCAGACTATTCAAACGTAGCCACAAAACTTAGTGAGTTAGACGAGCTTATCAGCTATGGAAGTATCGCAATCATTGTTATTCTTGCCATTGTTGCTCTGTTCATTATCTCAAATACACTTAAGGTTACAATGTTCTCAAGAAGAATTGAAATCAACATAATGAAATCTGTTGGTGCAACAAACTTGTTTATCCGTATTCCGTTCATCGTAGAGGGTGCACTTATCGGTGCTTTGTCTGGTGCAGTTTCTGCAACAATCCTCTATTTTGCTTACGACAGGGTTGCCGCAGCTGTCTACAACCTTGTATCGTTTATCAGTATATTTGAAATTAAGCCTTACGCAGACTTTGTGTATATCGCATACATCTCGATTGGCGTTTGTTTCGGATTAATGGGTGGTATCATTTCAATCGGAAGATATCTCAAAAACGAAGGCGAAAACGCAGTATTATAAAAAAAAACATTCCCTTGCCTATTTGGCAGGGGAATTTTTTTGCTACTTAAAATCAAACGCAAAAAAACCGCCAGTTGGCGGTTCTTTTGCTCTTTTGGGGAGGAGTTGTATTGAAAAGCTGTGATAAATCCTTATCACAAGTCTCGTCTTCATTTTAATCAACCAAGGTTGTTGTCCCTTTGTTGTGTCTATATTATATATCAAAAAAACACTAAAGTCAAGGCTTTTTGTAGTATTTATTTATTATTATATCCTTGCATATACTGCACAATCACACTTGAAAATTTTTGTGCAATTTGTACAAGTATTTTCCCATTTTAACATTTGCAAAATTTGCCGTTTTGTGGTAGAATATACATATATAATCTAAATAATAGAAAAGGTTTTAATAAATAATGAAAAAAAATGATGTATACAATATTAAAATAGATGCAATGAGTTCTGAGGGCATGGGAATTTGCCGAATTGACGGCTTTGCAGTCTTTGTCGCAAACACTGCAATAGGCGATGAGGCAAGCATAAAAATCGTCAAAGTTCTAAAATCTTATGCTTTTGGAATTGTTGATAAACTCCTCATACCATCAACAGAAAGAATAGAAAGCGACTGTCCTGCATCTCATCAATGCGGTGGCTGTGTTTTCCGTCATATCTCTTACGAGGCAGAAGAAATCATCAAAGATACTAGAGTCAAAGAAACACTTTCAAGAATTGGTGGATACCCAGATTTTCCTTTTGAAAAAATCAGCAGTCCTGATAAAAGAAATTTTTATAGAAACAAAGCACAAATACCTTTGGGTCTTAATAAAAATGGTGAGCTCATCATGGGATTTTACGGCAAACATTCACACAGAATTGTCGATGCCAAAAAATGCTTTTTGCAAAACGAGGACTTCAACATAGTCATGGATATCGTCAGAGCATGGCACGAAAAGCACAAAGTTTCTGTCTATTCAGAAGAAACGCACAAAGGACTCTTAAGACATCTTTATTTGAGAAAAGGTGAAGTTTCAAACGAGCTTATGGTTTGCCTTGTTATAAACGGCGACAAAGTCCCTAATATTCAATCGCTAATTGATGATTTAAAAATAAATTTGCCAAATCTATGTTCCTTTGTTTTGAATATAAACAAAGAGAACACAAACGTAATCCTCGGCAAAAAATGCGTCACAGTCTTTGGCAACGACCACATAAGTGACAAACTCTGTGGACTCGATTTCAGAATATCTCCCCTATCGTTCTTCCAAGTTAACAGAACCCAAGCCGAAAAGCTATACGAAAAAGCTCAAGAATACGCAGAGCTAAAGGGCGATGAATTTATCCTTGACCTATACTGCGGAACAGGCACAATTGGACTCTCTATGGCTAAAAAAGCAAAAAAACTTATCGGCATAGAGATAATCCCTCAAGCCATCGAAAACGCAAAACTCAACGCAAAAATCAACGGAATAGAAGCCGAATTCATCTGCGGAGATGCAACAAAAGCGAGCCAAATTTTGAGCGAAAGAAACAAAAAACCAGATATAGTTATCCTCGACCCACCAAGAAAAGGGCTAGACAAAAACTTAATCGACATAGTCGCAGATTTTCAGCCTAAAAAGATTATCTACATTTCTTGCGACCCAGCAACCCTAGCAAGGGATTTAAAAATATTCAGCACAAAAAATTACAAGCTAAAAAAAGCCCAAGCCCACGACCTTTTCCCCGCAACAAGCCACGTAGAAAGTGTCTGCCTACTCACAAAAAATTAATAATAGAAAGATTTTAAAAATGATTAAACAAGAACAAAAATGCCCAATTTATAAAAAATGCTCAGGTTGCCAACTCCAAAATTTAAACTATCAAGAGCAACTGCTTTTAAAAGAAAAACTCTCCGTTAAACATCTCGGAAAATTCGGACACGTAGAGAATATTATCAGCATGAAAAACCCACGCAATTACAGAAACAAAGTTCAAGCTGCCTTTGCAATCGACCGAAGAAAACAAGTTATTTCAGGTGTCTACCAGTCCAAA
>JAWXUN010000066.1:0-8822 GCA_044426425.1 Clostridia bacterium
CATTATAGTCAACGATAACGCACATATTGTCAAGAACTTTGTGAGATGCAAACATTGCAGCTTCCCAAACTTGTCCCTCGTCAATTTCGCCGTCACCTAAAAGAGTATAAACTCTGTATGATTTGTTGTCGATTTTTCCAGCTAGAGCCATGCCAACAGCTGCTGAAATGCCTTGACCTAGCGAACCAGAACTCATGTCTACGCCTGGTGTGCCTTTCATGTCTGGGTGACCTTGTAGCATAGCACCAATATGTCTAAGAGTTTTGAGCTCATCAGGGCTGAAATATCCTCTTTGAGCAAGAGCTGAGTATAGACCTGGAGCACAGTGACCTTTTGAAAGAACAAACCTATCTCTGTCTGCCCATTTTGGGTTTGTTGGGTCGATATTTAACTCTTTGAAATATAAATAAGTATATATATCTGTTGCAGATAACGAGCCACCTGGATGACCTGATTTTGCGTTGTAAACACCCTCAATTACGCCGAGTCTGACTTTTGTAGCGATAACTTCGAGTTCGTGTTTTTGAATTTCTGTCATAAGAACCTCCTGAAATGTATTTTTGTCTTTAGTATTATTCTACACTATTTTTTGAAAAAATTCAAGTAAAATATAATAAATTTTGATATACTGGAAAAGATATAGTTAATCTTATTTTGAAAGGAAATTTTTTTATGACAAATAACGGATATTTACCTAAAAACATTAACTATATGACACCTGTTCCAAACAAAGACGCAAAGAATATAACAAAACTAATAAAAAAAGCTGGGCGAGTTACAGGCTATGAGCTCTCTGACGGCACAGTTTTGTCTAAGTCGCAAGCGGTTGCAAATGCCAAACAAGGCGGAATTAGCGGTGTTGCGATTGCCACAAGGAACGGAAGCGAGTATCTTCGCAGTTTGCCAGATGGAAGTGAGAATAACAACCTAAGCAATTTGCCAAGTGCAAGTTTATGAGGCTCATTTATGATATTTTGTGCCTGTTTGAATTTGAAAAGCCCTGTAAATTTGTTCGAGAAGCATAACTCTGAAAAGCTGATGTGGAAATGTCATGTCCGAGATACTAAGACCCTTGCCGAGAGCCTTGATTTCGCTATGGAGTCCGTGAGACGAACCAATCACAAAGGCGATAGTGCTTTCACCCATAACTGTTTTTTGGGCAATAAATTCTGCTAGTTTTTCGGAACTCATTTTTTGCCCCTCAATGCACATTGGCACGGTGGTCGCTTTGCCAATTGCGTTTATAATTGCATCTGCCTCTATTTTTAGAGCCTTGTTTATAAGAGCTTCCGAGTCGCCTGTTTTCGCCTCTGGAAGCTCTATTATTTTTAGCTTGCAAAAAGCGGATAGCCTTTTTTCGTATTCTTTAACAGCATCTTTTAGATATTTTTCTTTGAGTGTTCCAAGAGCAATAATTTTGATTGTTAGCATTAAAAAATCACCACTTTCGCATCGTTATTTTCCTTTGGTGCAACACTTATGTTATAATCAACATTTTCTGTCAGTCCTTGCATAGATAGTGCACAATTAGATGTTTGGTATGCTAAATCTGGATTGTTGTTATCCGAACTTAAATGGGCAAGCATAAATTTTTTTACACCTGTTTTATGTAGTTTTATAAGAAAATCGGCACAGGCGACGTTAGACAAATGCCCTGTGTCTGCCAAAATTCTGCGTTTTAGGCTATATGGATATGGTCCTGCTTGTAGCATAGAAATATCATGGTTACTTTCAACAACACAAAAGTCAGAATTTTGTGTATATTCCATAACTGTATCGGTAACTTTTCCAAAGTCGGTGACAAAAGACAGAACCTTGTCATCAGCTGTTTTTATGCGAAAACCAATACTCTCTTCGCTGTCGTGCGATGTGTGAAAATGCTCTATGTCAAGGTCGGCAATCTGCAAATTTTGTTCAAGTATATGCATGGGAAAAGTTCCGTTTGCAACTTGATTTATGATAAGCTGTCTGCCTGTTCCTTTTGAGCAAAAACAAGGGATTTTATATTTTGAGGCTAAAACACGCAGTGCACTGACATGGTCGGTGTGTTCGTGCGAAACCAAAATGCCTTTTATGGCACTTGGGTCAATCTCACACTGCTGGAGTCTTATCAAAATTTGTTTGCAATTTTTACCAGCGTCAATCAGAACGCCAGCATTTTTTGAACCAAAAAAGTAGCTATTGCCACGGCTACCACTAAAAAGCGGATATAATCGAGCCATTTAAACCTCCAAGTTTATAGTAAGCCTAAGATTACAAAAAAGGGAGAGAATATTTTCCCTCCCTTAAAGATTTTTTATCCTACATACGAAATTTCTTCGCTTGGTTTGCTTTGCAAGAATATGTCCGCACCTAAATCAACTAGTTTTTGCACGATATTATCGTATCCTCTTTGGATATACTTAACATCTTCTACATAGGTTGTCCCATTTGCGACAAGTCCTGCTATAACCATAGCTGCACCAGCACGTAAATCGGTTGAACGGACAGGTGCTGCTTTTAGTCTGCTAACACCCTCAACAACAGCAACTCTGCCGTTTACGGTGATTTTTGCACCCATTCTTTTTAGCTCGTCAACATACTGAAATCTGTTGTCCCAAACGCCCTCTGTTACCATGCTTATTCCATTTGCACAAGAAAGAAGTGCAACTATTTGAGGTTGCATATCTGTTGGAAAGCCTGGGTGTGGCATTGTTTTAACATTACATTTTTTAATTTCTCCAGTTCTAAAAACTCTTATGGAGTCGTCGAACTCTTCTATTGTTGCACCCATTTCTTCTAGTTTTGCAGAAATGGACTCTAAGTGTTTAGGAGTGATATTTTTTATCAAAACATCTCCACCAGTGGCAGCAGCAGCAACCATATATGTTCCAGCCTCTATTTGGTCTGGGATGATTGAATAAGCCTTGCCAGAGAGCTGTGCAACACCATGAATTTTGATTACGTCAGTGCCTGCACCACGTATATCTGCACCCATTGAGTTCAAAAAGTTTGCAAGGTCAACAACGTGTGGTTCTCTTGCAGCGTTCTCGATAACTGTGATACCATTGGCTTTTGTAGCGGATAACAAAATATTGATTGTTGCACCAACTGTTACAACATCAAGATATATACTTGTGCCGTTCAAGCCGTTTTTTGCCACAAGTTCAATAATTCCGTTGTCCTTTATGTTATAAGAACAACCAAGAGCCTCAAAACCTTTGATGTGTTGGTCGATCGGTCTAACACCAAAATTGCAACCACCAGGCAGTGGCACTTGTGCCTTGTTAAAGCGTCCAAGAAGTGAACCTAAAAAGTAATAAGAACCTCTGAGGTGACGTGCGAGTTCGTCTGGAACTAAATCTGTTTCTACTGGTCTTGGGTCTATTTCAATTGTGTTTCTATCTAAATATTTTACGATAGCACCCATTTCTTGTAGGATACTAACCATAATTTTAACATCTGAGATGTCGGGCACATTTTCTATTATACAAGGGGAGTCAGCCAATAAAACCGATGGAATTATTGCAACTGCTGCATTTTTTGCTCCGCTAATAGTAACTTCGCCTTTTAATGCAATTCCGCCATTAATAACAAATTTATCCAAAAGTACACTTCCTAACGTGACTTTCTTATGTGAAAGCCATATATTTAAACATATAATTCAACCATACAATTCAATTATAATTATAGTATTTCCAATCTATATAATAATACACAATCACGATAATGTCAATATATTCTTGTATATTTGTTATAAAACTGCAAAGAATAAGGCAAATTTATAACCAAAAATTATTTGTTTTTACCTATAATTGCTTTTTCTTCACCTTTTAAAAGTCTTTTTATATTATCTTTGTGTTTGATAACAACAAAAGCACCCAGTGCAGAAGAAATAATTGTTACAAAAATCAAATATTCCATACTCACAAAGCCCTTTGAGTCGCTCTCGTTTATCTTTAAATCAAAGAAATATGTAATAAAAAATGTTGCAATTGGATATGTTATCGCACCGAGCATAGAAGAAAGCGAAACGATTTTTTTGATAGCAAAACTGATTATAAAAACCAAAAGAACAAAGATGAGAACTCTCCAGTCAATCGCTCCGATAACGGCTGCTGATGTCGCAACACCTTTTCCGCCTTTAAAACCATAAAAAACAGGGAAGACGTGCCCCATAACAGCAGCTACACCAGCCAAGTTTTTGCCGATATTTATAAGTTCTTGTTTTGAAGAACCGTCCTCAATACAGAAATTCAGAACGAGTATAGCAAGAACAACCGCCAAAACACCTTTTAAAATATCAAAAATAAAAGTGAAAAGAGCAGCAGATTTTCCAACACTTCTCAAAACATTTGTCGAGCCAGCGTTGCCACTGCCATAATCTCTGATGTCGCCCTTGTTATAAATTTTTGATACAATTATAGCACCGTTGGCACTGCCCATAAGATAAGAAACAACTGTTAGGCCTATAAAAATTAATGTTATTGTCATAAAAAAATCCTTTCGACAAAATTGCGAAGATACAAGAAATAGCTATGAGAAATATTATTTCTCTTCGCCACGTTCTCTTATAATCATTCTTATCGGAGTTCCCTCTAGTGCGAACACTTCTCTAATTCGGTTTTCCAGATATCTTTGATATGAAAAGTGAAAAAGTTCTTTATTGTTAACAAAGCATACAAAGGTTGGTGGTGCTGTTGATGCTTGTGTCATGTATAAAATTTTGAGACGTTTTCCTTTGTCTGTTGGCGGTTGAACTCTTGCAGTTGCCTGTGCCAAAATGTCGTTTAAGACACCAGTTGTAATTCTCATAGAATTGTTATTTGCAACAAGTTTTATTGTTTCGAACATTTTATCTAGCCTTTGACCTGTGTGTGCAGAGATAAAAATAATTGGAGCATAAGACATAAAAGAAAATTCTTCTGCCAAAAGTTTTCTAGTGTTCTCTAGGGTTTTTGTTTCTTTTTCAATTGCATCCCATTTGTTAACCGCAATGATACAGCCCTTGCCTGCCTCGTGTGCGATACCAGCAACTTTTGTATCTTGCTCAGTAAAACCAACCTCGGCATCAATCATAATAACACAAACATCTGCTCTGTCAACAGCCATTTGTGCACGTAAATTGCTGTAATGCTCAATGCTGTCTGTGATACGGCTTTTTTTTCTAAGTCCAGCAGTGTCAATAAAAGTAAATCTGCCGTGTCTGTTTTCAATAACAGTGTCTGTTGCATCTCTTGTTGTGCCAGCGATGTTTGAAACGATACAACGATTTTCGCCAGAAACTTTGTTTACAAGAGAAGATTTGCCAACATTTGGCTTGCCGATTACAGCTACTTTGATATTCTCTTCGTCAAATTCTTCTTCTTTAAAATCTTTGAAATGGCGGACAACTTCTTCTAAAAGGTCGCCAGTTCCGTGTCCGTGAACAGAAGAAACAGCGATTGGGTCGCCAAGACCAAGGTTATAAAATTCGTAAAAATCAAAAGGTAAATCTCCTGTGTTGTCGCATTTATTAACTGCCAAAACAACAGGCACACGGCTTTTGATAAGCATAGATGCAACCTCTATGTCAGTTGAAACAAGACCAGTTCTAACATCTGTTACAAAGATAATAACATCAGCAGAGTCAATAGCAAGTTGAGCTTGCTCACGCATTTGCGAAAGAATTATGTCTTTTGACTCAGGCTCAATTCCGCCTGTATCAATGATTGTAAATTTGTTGTTAAGCCAAGTACATTCGCCAAAAATTCTATCTCTCGTAACACCTGGTGTGTCTTGAACGATAGAGAGTCTTTGACCGATAAGCTTGTTAAAAAGTGTAGATTTTCCAACATTTGGTCGGCCTACAACTGCTACGATAGGTTTAGCCATTTGGTTCTCCTTTTCTTGTGTGTGTTATTTTTTATAAATAAAAAATATGTTCCATTAATATTGTAGGGTACGCATTGTATGCGTACCTAGGTAGTGACATTAAAAATAATGTAAATTTATGTTATAACGAGGAACAAACTCCCCCAAAACAACTTTTATTTTATATTAAGATGTGTAATCACACTCGGTATGCATACAATGCATACCCTACGATTTTATTATTACCGTATACGTTTTCCTTAATAGCATTGTTTCATACATTTGGTTAAAGATAATTAGTATAGTATAGCGTTCAAAAGTTCTTCGCCTGTGCTACCAACTTTTTTTGTAGCTACAATTTTTTCTAAATCCAAAAGTTTTATATCATCTAAAAAAATATCTTCGTCAGCTTTTAAACAAACTTCTGGGATTAACAAAATGTCATAATCTGGTTTTTTGCCAATTGTTCTTATGATATCACTGCCTGTGATGAGTCCTGTAACGTCCACACCACCGCCAAAAAATTCGTTTTTTACAGCTATTAAGTCGATATTTATATTATTCCATTTTTCTCTTACGATATCAAGTAAATTATTTAAAAGTGGTTGAATTGCTGTGCCTGTGATTATGCCAACTTTTTTATCTTTTACTTTTTCGTCGTTTTCTTCTGTGGCGAAAATCAGTTCTTCTTCTAAATTTCTGAACATTCCAACGCCGTTTTCAATCTGAGGAAAATCCTCGTAAAAATCATAGTCTGGTAATTCTCTTTTAGCGATTATATAAAATTCGTCCGATGGAAAAATTTTTCTTTGCCCTGTTTTTTCTAATGATATATCGCCAAACTTTTCGATTATATCTATAACATCGCCTGCTGTTTTTTTTGTGAATGGCAAGAGCTTAAAAAGACCTTGTCTGTGAGCGGTTAAGCCAACTGGAACACAAGCGATACTTTGCAAGCTCTCTCCGAGTTTCAAAAGTTCTGTCAGAGAATATTCAAGCTCCTTTGAGTCGTTTATATCTGGGCACAAAACCAATTGAGTGTTTAGCATTATTCCAGCGTCAGAAAGTTTTTTTAAGTATGCAAGTTTTTCGCCAGCAAAGCGATTTCCCATCATTTTATTCCTAAGTTCTGGGTTCATTGTATGAACAGAAACATTTATCGGACTGATGTGCATTTTGATAATTCTGTCAATGTCTTTTTCGTTCATATTAGTGAGCGTGACATAGTTGCCGAACAAAAACGAAAGTCTTTCGTCGTCATCTTTAAAATACAAACTCTCTCTCATGCCCTTTGGCAATTGGTCGATAAAGCAAAAAACGCATTTGTTTTTACAAGTTTTTTCTTTATCCATAAGATAAGTTTCAAACTCTAGGCCGATACCGCTGTATCTTGATTTTTTCAAAGAAACATCAGTGTTTTCGCCATTTTTTATAATGCCTAATAAAAGGTCTTTTTCAGTTTCGTAAAAACGATAGTCTAAAATATCCGTTATTTCGTTTCCATTAATAGAAAGCAAAACATCGCCTTTTAAAATTCCGTGTTTGTCGGCAATGCTCCCTTTTTCAACATTTGTTATTGTGATTGGCATATTGTCACCTCCGTTTGTCTAAGGATTGCTAAAATAAAAAGGCGTGTATTTACTGCGAAACGCAGTGAACACTCGCCCTCTTGTTTTTAAGATTGAATTAGTCTTCTTTTTTCAAAACTTGTCTGCCGTTGTATGTTCCACAACTTGCACAAGCTCTATGAGGTGTTTTGTACTCACCGCATTGTGGGCATTTCATTAAAGCTGGAGCTGATAATTTCCACACATTTGAACGTCTTTTGTTTTGTCTTGCACTTGACACTTTAGCCTTTGGTACTGCCATAGTTGCACCTCCTATTCATCTTGTAATAATAATTTTAGAGCCTCTAAACGAGGGTCGATTTTCTTTTTTTCGCAACTGCAATCCTCTTTGTTAAGATTTGCACCGCAAATTGGACAAAGACCTTTGCAATTGTCTTTACAAACATATTTTACAGGTAAATTTAAAAAAATTTCTTGATAAAAAAAATCGTCTAAATCAAATTTATCTTCGACCTGCAAATATATATCATCTAAATCTTCACAATTTTCTTTAGTAAGAAAATAATTTATATCAATACATTGTTTAGTCAAAGTATCTTCCATGCACCTGTCACATGGCATTTTGTAATCGAAACTGAGCTTTCCGTCCATTTTGATTGAACCTGTGCTTGATGTAAGAACAGCATCGACCTCTATAGGGGAAACAAAAGGTTTGACACCCTCAGTTTCAACATCAGCCAATGAAAAGCTGTAGTTTATGTCTTTTTTCTTGATTTCTCCAGAAAAAAGTTCTCTTAAATCAACAAGCATATAAATACCTCCGAGTCGTACTAAATAATTATATAGATAAAAAGCGGTTTTGTCAAGTTAAAATGTAATATTTTTTCAATTTATTACAAAAAATATGCTAGTACACAATATATAGGGTTAAATTATCGGTTTTCTAGCAAATAAAAGATTGATATATTTAAATAAATGTGGTAAAATGATATGAGATTTACGATTAATTAAGAATTGCAAAAAGTGAGAAAAAAATGGATGATATAAAAAATTTAGTTTCAGTTGTAATCGCTGTTTACAAACCGAACAAAGTTTGGCTTGAAAAACAACTGATTTCTTTAAAGCAACAAACTTATCAAAATCTAGAATTTATTATTTGTGACGATTGCCCTAGTTTTCCAGCAGACGAAAAATTTATTATAGAAAGTTTGAGTCCGCATAAATGTACTTTTGTAAGAAACGAAAAAAACTTAGGTTCTAATTTAACTTTTGAAAAATTAACTTCTTTGGCAAACGGAAAATATATCTCTTATTGCGATCAGGACGATATTTGGGACAGTGATAAAATCGAAAAAATGCTAGAGGTTTTTGAAAAAAACAAAAAAGTTTCTTTGGTTTATTCCGACCTGCGAGTTATTGACG
>JAWXUN010000067.1:0-8614 GCA_044426425.1 Clostridia bacterium
ACGCCTTGTAAAAAAAAAGGCGACAAGATTATCGTCGTGTGGGACGACACCCAAAAGAGAAATAGAAGTTTCGTCAATTACTCTATCTAAATCTTCAAAAATTCCAATTTTTTTAAATAGACTAGGGTTGAATTTGTTTATAATTAGTTTGTGAGGGAGCTTTTTTTGTTCAAGTATATTATGGACAGAAAAACTTGCTCTTACGCAAACAGGGTCAGGCGTACAGACCACAATTGCGTTATCTGCGACAGAACTAGTCAGCTCAAAACTTGCCCCAAGTCCAGCACCAGCATCTAAAAAAATATAGTCAAAACGTGAATGAAGACTTTTTATAATTTTTTTAAAATCAGATATGCTTGGCAGGTCGTGCTCGTTTATTGGAGCGGGGATAATAAACAAATTGTCTTGATTTTCTACCTTGTAAATCGCTTGAGAAATATCGCAGTTTCCCAAAGCTATATCGGATAAGTCATAAACCAAATTATTTTCGGTAGCAGTCATTCTGTCCAAAGTTCTAAGTCCTGCATCGCAGTCTATGAGCAAAACAGAATTAGCTTTTTTTGCCAAAGCACGTCCCAAACCAACTGTTATGGTAGACTTGCCAACGCCACCTTTTCCAGATAAAATAACAGAAATAATACTCATTATGCCAATCCTCCTAAGAATATAATATCATAGGACAAGTCAATAGTCAAAGTAAAATTTCAAAAGAAAACAAATTTATAAATAATGACAAAAAAATATCAAGTTTATTAGTAATTTTTAACATAAAAAGATACACGATTTAATGACTTATCCAAATATAGAACAAAAGTAAATTAATAGTTTGGGCTAAAACATAAATATATGGGCAAATTATCAAATTATGAACAAAAGCATTCTTGTTAACTGTGAACAAAATGATAACAATAGTTACAATTTTGTAACTTACTATTGATTGTTGGTGGTAGTTTATGGTAAAATACTTCAAATTGGCGAAAAAATTTTTTTGTCACTTATAAATTGGTAGAAACGAGTTGATATATATGCTAAAAAGCATGACAGGTTTCGGAAGAAGCGAAGCTGTTATAGACGGCAGACACATTATAGTTGAAGTTAAATCTGTTAACCACAAATTTTTTGAATATTCCCTTAAAATCACTAGGGGTTTTAATTTTTTAGAGGACAAATTAAAATCCTACGTTCAAAGCAGAGTGTCAAGGGGCAAGGTAGATATGTATGTGCATATCGAAAATTTAGAGGACAGCGAAGTTGAGATTATGGTTAATCATAATTTTGCAAAAGGCTACATCAAAGCTTATGAGGAGATTAAAGAAAAGTATAATCTTAAAAGCGAAATTAGTCTTGAATTGTTGACAAAAAATAACGAGATTTTTTCTGTTCACAAAAAACAAGAGGACGAAGAGGCTGTTTTAAAATCAGTTATGAAAGTTTTAGAGCCAGCGGTTGACTTGTTCATAGAGATGAGAGAAACAGAGGGCCAAAGACTCTATGACGACATTCTTTCAAGAGCTGACAATATCATAAGCCTTGTGGAAAAAGTTGAAAAACGCTCGCCTGACACAGTTAGCGAGTACAGACAAAAGCTTGAAGCAAAGATGAGAGAAATCGTTGAGGACAAAAATATTGACGAGCAAAGAATTTTGCTTGAAGCTGCAATATTTGCTGACAAAGTAGCTGTTGCAGAAGAAACAGTAAGACTAAGAAGTCACATAGAGCAGTTAAAATCTTTCGCAAAATCAAATGCATCTATCGGTAGAAAGATGGACTTTTTGGTGCAAGAGATTAACAGAGAGGCAAACACGATTGGCTCAAAAGCTATGGACCCACAAATTGCTTATGTGGTAGTTGATTTAAAATCAGAAGTTGAGAAAATCAGAGAACAAATTCAAAATATTGAATAAGTTTTTTTAAAAAAGAAAGTATGGTCATACAAATGAAACTTATTAATATAGGATACGGAAATATGGTCAACGCAGATAAGATTATCGCAGTGGTAAGCCCAGAGGCGTCCCCTGTTAAAAGAATTGTTCAAAACGCAAAAGACAAGGGACTTGCAATAGATGCGACACAAGGCAAAAAAACTGCAGCTGTTATCGTTTGTGAGAGCGACCATGTTGTACTTTCTGCACTTTCAGCGGAAACAATTTCGCACAGACTTAAGGAAAAAGAGGAGATTAGCAAAGAGAATGAGTAAAGGTCTTTTATTAGTTGTTTCATCGCCATCTGGCGGTGGCAAAGGCACAATTATTTCAAAGATAAGAGAGAACAGAGAGATTGCTTTTTCTGTTTCGGCTACAACAAGAAAGCCAAGAGAAGGCGAGTTGGACGCAGTGCACTATCACTTTTTGTCTAAGGAAGAATTCGAAAAAAAAATCAGCGAAAACAAAATGCTAGAATACGCAAGCTTTTGCGATAATTTTTATGGCACACCAAAAGAACCAGTCGAAAAAATCCTAAATGAGGGAAAAGATATTATCCTAGAGATAGAAGTTCAGGGTGCAAAAAATGTTAAAAAAGCAATGCCAGAATGTGTGAGCATCTTCATCGCTCCGCCATCTATAAAAGTTTTAGAAGAAAGACTTCGTGGCAGAGGAACAGAGGACGAAGAAACGATAAAAAAACGCATAGACAGAGCAAAAATTGAACTAGAAATGGTATCAGATTACGATTATTTGGTAATAAATAATACAGTAGAAAAAGCCACTGAAGAAGTGACAGCGATTATCACAGCCGAAAAACTAAAAACAAACAGAATTTAATTTTGAGAGGGAATATATTATGTTAAAACCATCAGACAATATTATTACAACACCACACCAAAGCCACTATTCACTTGTAATTGCAGTTGCTAAAAGAGCAAGAGAAATTTCAGAAGAGTGCGAGGCAGAGGGAAAGATTATTACAGAAAAACCAGTTGATTTAGCTGTAAAAGATTTTGTAAACGGCAAATACACAATTAACGAGCCAGACCCTTATGCGAAATAATTTATAATTTTGTTGCGGTGAAACCGTAGGGGAAGGATTTACGCGTGGGGATTTAGTGAAAAGGTAATAGTGAAAAGTGAAAAAGTAATGTGAAAATCCTCACGGATTTTTTGAATGTAGGGTTGGGGCTTGCTCCAACCGTGGGTTTAACAATATTTTATTTAGAAAAACATAGTTCATAGCACAATATATAATTAAGAAATCGCAAGATTTCCGCTACACTTTTTAACTCTTAACTTTTACTTATTACTTATGTTACTGACTATGGGGGGAGGCTTTCTTTTGTTTGTAAAAGTGGCAGTAGAAAACACAAATTATAGCTTTGATGTTCCTTTCACATACCAAGTGCCAGAAGAGCTTGTGCAGTTTGCAGAAGTCGGAAAGCGTGTTAGCGTTCCATTTGGCAGAGGTAACAAAACGAGTATCGCTATGGTTCTTGCGATTTGTGAAGAAGAAGAAAATGAAAAAATAAAGCCAATTATTTCATTTTTAGACGAAAATGTGGTTCTCTCCAAAGAGATGATTGAACTTGCGTTTTTTATGAAGTCAAGATATTATTGTACGCTTTTCGATTGCATAAAATTAATGCTTCCAGCAGGAATTTCTTATAAAATCAAACAGGTTTATATTCTTTTAGACTCAGGCACTCAGGGTTTGAGTGACAGGCAGAAAAAGATTATTCATTTAATGAGTGAGAGCAAAAAAAATCTGTCTAAAGAAGAAATCCAAACAGCACTTGACATGGGTGACATAAGCCGAGAAATAAATTTTTTGCTTGCTAATTCACATATAAAGTCGCAGGGAATTACAAAAAGAAAAACAGGCGATGCAAGCGAAAAAATTGTTGTAGCAAACAAAAATTTTAAAGGCAAATTAAGTCCAAAACAACAAGAAATATACGACACTTTATTAGAATTGGGACAGCTTAGTCTAAAAGAATTATCGTATTACACAGGTATTTCTCTTGCTGTTATAAAGGCACTTGCGGACAAAGGCGGTGCAGAAATTTTTGAGCAAGAAGTGTACCGGAAACCAAAAAATCTCAAAAGTGGATACGATGAACTCCAAAAATCAGAAATTGTTCTTTCAAAAGAGCAAGAAGAGGTTTTTGAAAAACTAAAGGAAGATTATGAAAACGAAAATTTGCACACCTCACTTCTCTATGGAGTTACAGGAAGTGGCAAGACATCGGTTTTTCTTAAACTTATAGATTATGTTATCGAAAGAGGCAAACAGGTTATTTTAATGGTTCCAGAAATAGCCTTAACACCTCAAACAATAGAACTTTTCAAGACAAAATACAAGGACAAAACGGCAATTTTTCACAGTGCTTTGTCCGTTGGCGAAAGGCTTGACGAGTGGAAAAGGGCACAAAGAGGAGAGTGTGATATCGTAATCGGCACACGCTCGGCAATCTTTGCTCCACTTAAAAAATTGGGACTAATTGTGATTGATGAGGAGCAAGAGTATACCTACAAATCAGAAATCACACCGAGGTATAACGCAAAAGATATCGCAAAATTTCGTTCGGCTTACGAAAAAAGTTTTTGCCTTTTGTGCTCGGCTACACCATCTATCGAAAGTTATTACATGGCGAAAAATGGAAAATATTCCATGCACAGCTTAACAAAAAGATACGGCGTTGCTAATCTTCCAAAGGTCAAGTTGATAGACATGAACGAAGAAGAGGTTTTCGGCAACAAAACCGATATAAGCACAGGTCTTAAAAATGCTTTAATCGAAAATTATGAGAGTGGAAAACAGTCTATTATACTATTAAATAGGCGAGGTTATCACACTTTTGCAAGATGTGGCGAATGTCACAGCGTTGTCACTTGCCCTAATTGCAGTATTTCTCTAACACTTCACAGTGCCAACAACAGGCTGATGTGCCACTATTGTGGACATTCTGTTCCGATAGATTTAAATTGCCACGAGTGTGGCAGTGACAAAATTGTCTTTTCGGGCTACGGCACACAAAGGGCAGAAGAGGCTTTGCAAGGGATTTTACCAAACGCAAATATTCTTAGAATAGATGCAGACAGCACTTCGGCAAAGTATTCTTTAGAGAAAAAATTAGATGCTTTTTCAAGTGGCGAATACGATATAATGATAGGCACACAAATGGTTGCAAAGGGGCTTAACTTTCCGAATGTAACCCTTGTTGGAGTCCTTTCGGTTGACCAAAGCCTTTGTAATGATGATTTTAGGAGCAACGAAAAAACCTTTGACTTGCTTACTCAAGTTGTCGGTCGTTCAGGCAGAGGAGAGCACAAGGGCGAGGCAGTTATTCAAACATATATGCCAGAAAATAGCTATCTCAGACTTGCCTCAATGCAAGACTACAACGCTTTTTATAACATGGAAATCAGCTTTAGAAAAGCAATGTTATACCCACCATTTGTTGATATGCTCCTAATTGGTTTAGTTGGCGAAAACGAACCAAAGCTTAGGATAGCAAGTGAGTTGTTTTTGAAAAAACTGAGTCAAAAAGCAGAAGAGCAGACAGAAAAATTGCCACTGAGAGTCTTAAGACCATCGCCAGCTGCGGTTGCAAAAATTGCTGGAAAATATAGATATAAAATAATTATAAAAAATAAAAATACAAAAAAATTTAGAGAAATAATCTCGGAATTATTAATAGAATTTGCAAAAGACAGAGAGTTTTCTGACGTTACAGTTTACGCAGACCCAAACCCTTATGTTGTTATTTAATTCATAATTCACAATTGTGGCGGAAATCTTGCGATTTCTTAATTATATATAAATTATAATTCACAAAACTTTAATCAAAAAATCCGCAAGGATTTTCACATTACCTCTTAACTATTCACTTTTACTTATTACTTAAGTTACCGACTATGGCGTCGTTCCCTACATAAAACGTAAAGTTTTAGTTGAAACAGAGTAGTATGGGTTCTCACAGGAATAAAAAAAGAAAGGAAAGTCACGAGCCACGAAAGTTTATGTTTTATAAAAAATTTCGTTCGGCAACTGTGACAAGGTCACAAAATGGCTATTAGAAATATTGTTAAATTTGGCGATGCAATACTCAACAAAAAATGTAGAACAGTCGAAAAGTTCGACGCAAGATTACACACACTCTTAGATGATATGATTGAAACACTCAAGGAGGCAAACGGTGCTGGGCTTGCGGGTCCACAAGTTGGAATGTTAAAAAGAGTTTGCATTGTTGATGTTGACGAGGTTATAGAGTTAATCAATCCAGAGATTATCGAGCAAGACGGTTTGCAAGACGGAGCAGAGGGTTGCCTTTCTAACCCAGGCGAATACGGCATGGTAGAAAGACCAAACTATGTTAAAGTTAGGGCACAAGACAGAAACGGAAACTTTTTTGAAGTGGACGGAACAGAGCTTAAAGCTAGAGCTTTTTGTCATGAAATCGACCACTTAAACGGAATGTTATTTATAGATAAAGTTAGCAGAATGTTAACACCAGAAGAGCTAGAAGCGGACGACGAGGAGGAATAATTCTCTTTATGAATATAATTTTTATGGGTACTCCAGATTTTGCAGTACCAAGCTTAGAAGAACTTTTAAACGCTGGGCATAATATTTTAAGGGTGTATTCTCAACCAGACAAGCCAAAGGGCAGAGGTCATAAATTTCAAGAAACACCAGTAAAAGAATGTGCTCTTAAAAATAATTTAGAGGTTTTTCAGCCAGCTAAAATAAAAGATGAGGCTGTTATTAATGAAATAAAAGCCTTGAACCCAGATTGTATAGTTGTTGTGGCTTATGGAAAAATACTTCCAAAAGCTATTCTTGATATACCTAAAAAAGGTTGTGTAAATGTTCACGGTTCGCTTTTGCCAATGTATAGAGGTGCAGCACCAATCCAATGGGCAGTGCTAAACGGAGATAAAACAACAGGTGTAACAACAATGTATATGGGCGAGGGCATGGACACAGGCGATATGCTTTTGAAAGAAGAAACAGAGATAGGCGAGCATGAGAGTTCTGGCGAACTTTTTGACAGGCTCAAAATTATCGGTGCAAAACTTCTTGTAAAAACTTTAGCCGAACTTGATAATATTGTAGCTGAAAAACAAGATGATAGCCTTGCGACTCATGCACCAATGATTAGCAAAGATATGGCAGAAATAGATTTTTCTAAAACAGCCAATGAGATTAAAAACTTGGTATATGGTCTTAAACCGTGGCCTTGTGCTAAAACTAAAATAGAAGATAAAACAATAAAAGTATTTGATGTTGATGTTATTAATGAGCAGGGCGAAACAGGAAAATTCTTTGTTAAAAACAAAAAACTTTGTGTGTATTGCAAAGAAAACGCTTTACAATTAAACCTAATTCAACCAGAAAACAAAAAGCCTATGAGTGGCGAAAGTTATTTACTTGGGCGACCATTAAAAGGATAAATATATGGAATTAACTGCAAGGAATTGTGCACTAGAGGCACTGCTAAATGTTGTCGAAAACGAGGGATATTCTAATATCGTAATCGACAAGGCAATAAAAAAATATCAGCTAGAGCCACGAGATGCGGGACTTTGTAGTCACATATTTTATGGTGTTTTAGAAAATAGAATTACACTTGATTATTATATCGGAAAATTTTTAAATAGACCAGATTATACACTCAACACAGCTGTTAGAGAGATTTTAAGAATAGCTTTTTACCAATTTATATACCTTGACAAAATACCAGAAAACGCTATTGTAAACGAGGCTGTTAAGGCTGTAAAAGAAATTAAAAAACAGGGTCAAAGTGGTTTTGTAAATGCTCTGTTAAGAGAATTTTTGAGAAATAAAGATGCTATTAGTTTGCCAGAAATAGACAGCCCTTATGGTCTTAGCATAAATTATTCAATTCCGCTAGAGCTAATTGGACTTTGGATAAGGTCATACGGATACGACAACACTATTCAGATTGTGAAAAGTCTTTCCGAAAAACCAAAGCATTTTATTAGACTAAATAATACCAAGGCTGATGATATCGAACTTGGTTTTAAATATCCATTTCTCGAGAACTCGTATGAGCTTGGAAATGTGGGAAACATCACAGAATTACAAGAATTTAAAGACGGACTTTTTCATGTCCAAGACCTTTCTTCGCAGTATCTTTGTGAGATATTATCGCCAAAGCCAAACGAAAAAATAATTGATGTTTGTTCAGCACCTGGCGGAAAAACTTTTACCATTGCCGAAAAAATGAATGGCGAGGGAACAGTTTATGCCTACGATTTGTACAAGGGCAGAGTTAAGCTTATTCGTGATGGTGCGTATCGCCTTGGACTAAAAAATGTTATGGCGAGCATGAGAGATGCAACAAGTGAAAAATGTGAGATTTCAGACGCAGACAGAATTTTGTGTGATGTGCCTTGCTCTGGGTTTGGAACTATCAGAAGAAAAGCAGAAATTAGATATAAAGAGCTTAAAACACTTGACGAATTGCCAGAAATTCAGTATGATATACTAGTAAAATCATCTAAGCACCTAAAATCTGGTGGAGCACTAGTGTATTCAACTTGTACGCTCAACCCAGCAGAAAATGGAGAAGTAGCGGATAAGTTTTTAAGAGAAAACAAGGATTTTACAGCGGTTACAATCAAAATTCCGCAAGGGCTAAAAAGAACAATAGAAG
>JAWXUN010000068.1:0-8570 GCA_044426425.1 Clostridia bacterium
AGTATAGGGCAGAGAGTTGACAGGAGCAACACCCAGCGGAACGGCAATCGAAAGATTAACACCCAGAGCAATAACAAAAAGCCCCAAAACATAAATGAAAGCTTTTCTAAAAAAATATTTGGAATTTTTAATATTCATATTCAAATAACTTATTCAAAAATTTAAGACTAAGCTCATACCATTGCTCAGAACTTGTGTTTTTGCTGTTTGTTTCGTTTTTGTATATGCTGCCACCATGTGCACCTGTTGGAAAGAAGTGAATTTCGCTGTATATGTCAAATTCATCTAACTTTTGAGCGTGTAAAATAGCGTTTTCAACCTTTGCGACAGGGTCGTTCATGCAATGAAAAATAAATGTTGGACAAGTGTTTTTAGAAACTTTTTCATAAGCCGAATAAAATTTCATAGCCTCTTGTTTGCTCATGCCGTCAATGTTCATTATAGATGAATTTTTGTCAAAATTTTTGTCAGAAAAAGCAGCATAACAAGCTATAATTGCATTTGGTTTGTTTTTGCCGTTTTGCGTATCAATTGATTTTAAAAGTTCGCTATCATCCCACATTGTAGAAATACAAGCAACTAGATGTCCGCCAGCAGAAAAACCACAACTTGCAATTTTTTCGGGTTCACAGCCCCATTCGTCTTGATTATCTCTGATTTTCATAATAGTTAAACTTAATTCTTTTAGAGGTGCAAGATTTTTTGCATTTTCATTAAGAGAATAATATAGTATAAAAACATTGTAGCCGTCTGCATAATATTTGCTTGCAACAGGCTCGGCTTCTCTTTCGGATAGATATCGATAGCCTCCACCAGGACAAACTATTACGGATGGTCGTTTTGTTCTATATTTTTTCATTTCTGTTAGAGGTGTATGCAAAAACGCTCTAACAAAAGCATCGCTCTCTTCGTTTGGTTTAAAAGTAAAACAATTCATAGAAATCCTCGTTCCAATTAATGATTTTGTTTGAATAGTCGGCAACATATTTATAAATATGTTGCCGACTATTAGGTTTAAAAGTATTGTTAATTAGCCAACTAGTGCATCATAAGCTTTTTGGCATATTTCTAGATATTCTTCTAGACCTCTTTGGTCGATTTCAGCAAGATATGTATCCCATCTTTCGTCTATATCACCATTTAATATAAAGTCTGCAGCAGCTGTGTTGATATAATCGTTTAGTTGTGTTTTTAAATCAATATATCTAACAGAATCTTCTTCTTCAATATTTAATGATGGTAAAAGCAATGAAGAGTCAGGGGCATAAGGTGCATAAGCTTGAGAAGCTTGGTAAAGGATATAGTCTTGGTCTTCTTCTACATTTTCTAGTGTAGAAACTTGACCAGCCATCCAACCTGGATACATGAATGAAACACCTATTTCAGCCCAAGCATAGTTTTGCTCGCCACTTTCTGCTCTTGCAGAAACAAGAAGTTTGTGTGTTCCTTGTTCGCCGTTAAATCCAAGTTCGCCATCTTCAGCATATTCCCAAATTTCGCCACGTAATCCATAAGTAGCATTCATAACAGTTTCTGCTTCGTATAAGCCATCTAAAACTTTAAAAGCAACTCTTGGATAGTCACAAGCATCTGTGATATGAGCTTTTACATAAGGAGTTGTATCAAGAGGTTTTGCATATTGAACGCCTTCTGGTCCTTCAAGAGGAGGCATAGCAACCCAGTTTAGCCAATCGCCTTCTTCGTCAAGAACTGTTACGTTTGTTTGGAAACCACCAGCAGCAGAACCAAGAACATGAGTGTCCATTGAGCCAAGTGTTATAAGGGCTTGAGCATCTTGAGTATAAGTATCGCTGAAGTATAAACCTTCTTCGACTAGCATATTCATGTATTCAAGACCTGCTTTGTACTCGTCTTGAATTGCTTGCATTTCGACAGTTCCATCAATAACACTTAATTTTTTTGTGTTATCATAGTATAAGAAAGAGTTCATGATAAATTCAATTGGGTTTGTGTTCCAACCAGTTTTTGCACCAGAAAGAGGAATTTCGTCAGCTTCTCCGTTTCCATTTGGGTCTTGTGTTTTAAAAGCTGTTAGAACATCATAATATTCATCTGTTGTAGTTGGCATATCCATTCCAACAGCATCTAGCCATGGTTCATAAATCCATATTTTTGTTACATATTGGTGTGTAGGAGAAGTTTTGTATTGACCTAAACTGTATACATTTCCATCTTGCATAACAAGAGCATTTGCATCCATTTCTGTAAAAGCTTCTTCTGCATAAGCATCAGCTAAGTATTGATCTAAATAATAAGCATCTTCTTCTAGGTAGTCATTTAGTGGTACTAAAAATCCTGAAGAACCGTATTCGTATTGTGTAGCACTGTCCCAGAAAGTTCCGAAAATTACATCTTCGTATGAATCAGAAAAGAACATTGTGTTTAGTTTTGCTGTTTTATCAGCACTTGTAACAATGGTAAAGTCCAATTTAACATTTGTTTTATCTTCGTACCATTTTGAGAATTTGTTTACACTGCTGTCAAATTCTGAGTTTGCGTTGGTATGTGGTGCGGTGAAAACACTGATAGTAACCATGTCGCCAATAACAACTGGAAATTCGCCTGGTGCGGAAATTTCTACATCTCCGTCAAAATATTTTTCTTCTTCCTCAGAAACTTCTTGTTCTGAAGATGATGAGCTTTCTTCTTTGCTTTCAGTAGAAGCAGTAGAAGAACTTTCTGTATTTGTGGTACAAGCTGATAACATAGATATTACCAAACAACCCGCAAATAAAATTGATAATAATTTTTTCATTGCAATTTCTCCTTGTTTATTTTGTCTAACCTCTATTAATCGTCTTAGCTGTATAGCAATTATGCTGTGGGCCCAACAGCATTGGCGAGTAACTGCGATTTAACTTGCTATAAGTCTAGCATTATATTTTAAAAAATTCAACATACAAAATATTTATTACATACAAATTGTTAAAAAATTGCATAAAAACTGTTGAATTTAGTGTAATGATAGTGTAAAATAAGAATATCTTAAGGGGTAAAGGTATAGTTGTATGAAAAAGTTTAATCTGCATTCAAATTTATATATGCAGTTTCTGTATCCAATGTTAATTTTAATATTTATTTTGTTTTTGTTTTCGGCCTATTTTATTTATGTTGTAGTTTCTTCTAATCAAGAAACAAATATTGAAAAAGAAAAAAACAATTTACAAAGCGTGGTTAGCCTTATAGATAGCGAACTAGAAGAAATAGAAGTTTTGTCTAAAGAGATGAGAGAAAGCCAAGAGTTTTTGAGTTTGCTTGATGAAATGAGCGTACAAAATGATAAATATCTAGAAATGTCTGCTATAGAAAAATGTCAGAACTTAAGACAAATTTCGGATATTTTTTATGAGTGTATATTTTATTTGCCAGATAAAAATTTATTTTTAGATAGCAATTCAAGTCATACAACAGATATTTATTACGAATCTGTTTTTTTTGTTAGAGGACAAAGTTGTGATGAATTCATTGATTTTGTAGTTAGCTTATCAGAGAAAGAACAGGCTTGTTGTGTTGTTACAACATATCACTATGGAATAGTTAGAAGTAATTTGATGTTTGCAACAAAGCACTATATAAACAACAGAGCGGTTTATCAAATAAATATCATAGACTTAGATATGCTAGAAGAAAAATTTTTAAATGATGATATTATTATTTATAGTATGGTAGAGGAAGAGTTGTTAACAAATTCGTTTTTTGAAGATGATGAGCAGACTGATAACTTGATAAAAACTGTATTAGCCGAAGAAAAAAGCGTAGGTGCAGTTAGTGTTGAAAACGAAACATATTCTTATAACACTTTGCTAGAGAGAGGTTTTTTGTTTTTAGATGATTTTGACAAGGGTTTTAATGATGCTCAGATTAGTTCGTTTATTATGATTATGTCTTTTGTTTTTATAGTATCTATATTTGGAAATATTGTTCTTTTAAAAAGATATACCAAAAAAAATGTAGACCCTGCCATTAGACTTATAGAAAAAATCTCTAAGCAAGGCATAGGTCAAGAAAATAAAAAGTTTTTGAGCGATGTTGAGATGGAATTTTCGTATATCGAAGCGGATAATATAAGCACAAAAAAGAAAAACGAGTTGTATAAACTGAATGAAAAAAATATTTTTTATTATAAGTTGTTTAATGGAAAATTTAAAAACGTGTCTACAATAAAGAAAATTATGCAAGACCTTGATATTAACAGCAATTTTGATAAATACATACTTTTTATGTGTCATTATTATAAAAATGAAGATAAAATATCGGATAGTCAACAGGTTCTTCAAGAAATAAAAGAGGCATTTAGATTGCCAGAAAAATTTATTTGTAGCTATAATTACGACGATGATTTAATTTGCTTTGTGACTAGCATAGAAAAATATGATTATAATTATTTTGTTGATATTTCAAAAAAATTGATTGATAAAATATCTGAAAAGTATGATTTTTATGTAGATATCGCTTTTAGTACTGTTCAAAAAGATTTGCTTGTTATAAATACAACAGCTGAAGAGCTTAAATATCTTTGCAAAAATAAACAATCTGAATTTGATAATGGTGTTTTAAAATATAAAAAAGAATATTTTTTTAGTACAAAAGAATATAAATTTAGCCCAAGTCAGCAGAGCGTGATAATCAGCAGTATTTCTCAAGGCGATTACGAAACAGCAAGAAATGTTATTAATAAACTTATTGAAGAAAACTTGATAAACACAAGCTTGGATGTATATGCAACAAGACTATTTTTGATACAACTTTTTTCGGTTTTTAATAATTTGTTAAACGAACTTAAAGAATATCCAGATTTGTTAGATGAATATGCGTATATCTCAAAAACAATTTTTACGATGGACGAACTAGTTCTTGCACAAAATATTTTGGATTTATCAAAAAAATTGGCTACCCTTATAAAAAATAAAGAGATTGAGGAGCATGGTGATTTAAAAAATCAAGTTAAACAAATTATTGATGCCCATTTTAATGAAAAGAATTTTGATGTAAAAAAACTTTGTGCAATTTTGGAAGTGAATTATAATACTGTTGCAATTCAATATAAAAATTTATATAATAACACTATTTCAAAAGTACTAGAGCAAAAGAGAATTGATGAAGCAAAAAATTTGCTTTTAAATATGGATATAAAAATATCTGAAATTTCAGAAAAATGTGGTTACAGTTCTTCCGAAAGTTTCAGACGTGCATTTAAAAAAAATGTGGGAATTAGTCCAAGTGAATACCAAATTCAAAACGCTAAATAAATTTATCTATGTACGTCCATAAATTTTCCCAATGGTTTGTCTAGCTGACTTGTGAAAAATTTGATGAATGTTCCGACTAAGAGAGCGGTGATGATTGTGCCCTCTCTTATTCCATAAAATCCGTGTAGAAAAACAAGGCTTAGGATAATTGAGATTGTGGCAAAACTTGTGTCTATAAGAATTTTTGCGTTGCCAAATTTAAAACCAGTTTTTTGAACAATGGCAGCAGCCAAACCCTCTGTCGAGAGTGGAATAAAGCCAGTGTAAATGTATAGATAAACACCGAGTCCAACGAGCAAAGCACTGATTATAACAACAAAAAGTTCAATGAAATAATTATCTGGAAATTGAACATTTGCGATTAATATGCTAGTTAAATTTACTAAATAGCCAAAGATAATAGAGCTCAAAATTTGCAGACAGCTGACAATTTTAAAGTCTTTTCGCAAGACCAAAAATTGCAGAAAAACAAAAATCGTAAACACAATCGTAACACAAACACCGATGTCAATTCCACTTATCATGCTGACAGTATAGGGCAGAGAGTTGACAGGAGCAACACCCAGCGGAACGGCAATCGAAAGATTAACACCCAGAGCAATAACAAAAAGCCCCAAAACATAAATGAAAGCTTTTCTAAAAAAATATTTATTAAACATATAAAACCATCACTTTTCTTTTTTATTCGATTAAAGTCTACGAATTAATCCGTAGACTTTAAGTATATAACTAAATAAAGTGATTGTCAATAAATAATAAAATATTTACCACTTGTTTGGGCGGAGGTTTATAGCCATTGGACAACCGCAAGGATTGTCCACCTAGTCGGTAACTTAAGAAAAACGGATAAAGGTCAAATAACATCGTAGGGTATGCATCGTATGCATACCGAGTGGGAGTGTAATTTATAATATAAAAAAAGTTGTTTTGGGGGAATTTGTTCCTCGTTATAACATAAATTTACATTAAAGTTAATACAACTACCGAGGGATGCATACGATGCATCCCCTACGGAGAAGGTACAAGTTTTTTATTCAAAATCTTTTGCGTCTTCTTTTAGTTTATATAGTTCTTTTTTTAGTTCTTCTTCGATTTCTTTGTACTCGGATTTTCCGTATACGTTGTTCATCTCGTGTGGGTCTTTGTTTAGGTCAAAAAGTTCCCATTCTGGTGTTTTTGGAATGTCAATTGCACCAGTTTTTCCGAGTGCCTCGCCATAGTAATAAATCAATTTATAGTCTTTTGTTCTCACGCCATAGTGCGAGCAAATGTTGTGGTGAGCAAGGTGCATCCAATATCTATAATACATAGATGTGCGGATTTCTTCTGCATTTTCGTTTTCAAATATCTCACGCAAAGATTGTCCTTGCATATCTTCTGGAATTTCTGCACCAGCATAATCGAGAAATGTTTTGGCAAAGTCTAGGTTCAAAATCATTTTGTCATTTACTGTTCCTGCTTTTATAGCCTTTGGATACTTAACAACAAAAGGCATTCTTAGGGACTCTTCGTACATAAAGCGTTTGTCATACCAACCGTGGTCGCCCAAGAAAAATCCTTGGTCAGATGTATAAATCACCATTGTGTCCTCTGCGATGTTTTCTTCGTCAAGACAGTCTAATAGATTGCCAATGTTGTCGTCAACGCAAGCTACACATCTTAGATAATCTTTGATATATCGTTGGTATTTAAATGCTTTAAGCTCTTCATAACTGCTAAAGCTAAGTGGCACACCTGTTTCCATTGGTGTTAGTGTAAAGTTTTTTAAATCCTCTGGATAAGGGATTTTATCTCTGAGTTGTTTGCCCTCTGGAACTTCTATTTTTAGGTCAATGTATGTAAAATCTCTTTCGACTGTTAGTTCTGCCTCTTTGGCAGCTTTTGCTCTGTTTGAGTAATCGTCGTAAAAATTTTCTGGCAGTGGCATATCCACATCTTTGTACATATCTTTGTATTTTTCGCTTGGCTCCCATGGTCTGTGAGGTGCTTTGTGGTGGCACATAAGCATGAAAGGCTTGTTTTTATCTCTGTTTTTGATAAAGTCGATTGACATATCGCCAATTATATCTGTTGTGTAGCCGTTAAAAACCTTGTCCACACCTTGCTCACGCATGATAGGGTCAAAATACAAACCTTGGTCGTGCAAAACGCAGTAATAATCAAAGCCAGTTGGGTCAGATTTTTCGCCCATTCCCAAGTGCCATTTGCCAATCATTGCGGTTTGATAGCCAACTTTTTGGAGGATTTTTGGGAACATCTCTTGGCTGTTGTCGATATCGTCAGCAAGAGTTAAAACTCCGTTTAAGTGGCTGTGTTTGCCAGTTAGAATGACGGCACGGCTTGGTGCACAGATTGAGTTTGTGCAAAAGCAGTTGTCAAAGCGAATACCCTCGTTTGCAATCTTGTCCATATTTGGGGTTGTGTTGATTTTGCTACCATAGCAACTCATGGCGTGTGCGGCATGGTCGTCTGTCATGATAAAGATAATATTTGGTTGTTTAGGCATTTTTTTGTTCTCCTCTTTTAAAAAAATATATGTAGGGAACGGGGGGATGAATTAAGTAATAAGTAATAGTGAAGAGTTAAGAGGTAAGGATTTTCACATTACTTTTTCACTTTTCACTATTACTTTTAACTTACTTCCGCCCTTCCCTTTATACCGTTAAAAAATTATGCTTGAGCTTGCTCTTCTGCTGGTTCTGGTTCAGCTGTTGGAGCTTCTTTCTCAGCTACGGCTTCTTCTTTGCTCTCTTCGGTTACTTCTTCTTTAGTTTCTTCGGCTGCTTCTGCCCTAGCTTTTTCTATTGCAACTTTTTCCGCTAGGTCAACAGTGTCTTCCATTTTCATTGTCAAAAGCATTTGGTTCTTGATAACGTCACGAACCATTCTGCCTGCGTTTCTATTTGTTTCCAAAATTTGGTCGAGAGTTGCGGCTTTTCCTTCTGCTGTTTCGAGTGTTCCGAGAGCGAACTGGATTTTTTCTGCCTCGGCATTTAAAAGGTGAGCCATACTGAGCTCTTCCATACCAATAGATGAAAGAATGATGTTTAAGGCGTCGTCACGTTGGACGGATAAGTTGGGGTTTAAGTCAGGAATACTTGGCATTGACATAATAAACAGCTCCTTTAAAACTTTTTTTGATTACTGTTTATTTTATGCCAATATACTCAAATTGGTGAATATATAGCAATTTGAATATTATTAGTCCTTAACTAAGTGGCATAAATCTTGCCAAAATCTCTAAAAATCCTCGCTAATACGAAAGTATTAGCTGTGGTTTTTAAAACTTTTGACAAAATT
>JAWXUN010000069.1:0-8514 GCA_044426425.1 Clostridia bacterium
TGGCAGAGTGTATATCTCAAGCCAAAACCATGGTTATGCAGTTGAGTCCAAAACAATTGACCCACAAATAGCAGACGAATATTTTATTAATGTTAATGACAAAACTTGTGAGGGTATTAGATATAAGAATGTTAACGCTGTTAGCGTTCAGTTCCACCCAGAAGCTTGCGGTGGCCCACTAGACACAGGATTTTTGTTTGACGAGTTTATCGCTAGAGTAAGGGAGGCTAAATAATATGCCATTAAATAAAGACATAAAAAAAGTTTTAGTTATCGGTTCTGGCCCTATTGTTATCGGACAAGCTGCCGAGTTTGACTATGCTGGAACACAAGCTTGTCGTGCTTTGAAAGAGGACGGAATTGAAATCGTTCTTGTAAACTCAAACCCTGCGACTATCATGACTGATAACGCAATGGCTGATAAAATTTATATTGAGCCACTTGACCTTACGACAATAAAAAGAATTATTCAAAAAGAAAAACCAGACAGTATTTTATCTGGCTTTGGTGGACAAACTGGTCTTACTCTTTCTATGCAACTTGCAAAAGAAGGCTTTTTGGAAGAAAATAACGTCACACTTTTGGGTGCTTCGCCTGAAACAATTGACAAAGCAGAGGACAGACAAATCTTTAAAGATACAATGGAAGAAATTAATCAACCTTGTATCCCATCAAAAGTTGTTACAAACTTAGAAGATGGTTTGGAATTTGCTGAAGAAATCGGATATCCTGTTATTATCCGTCCAGCCTTCACACTTGGTGGTTCTGGCGGTGGAATTGTTGACACTAGGGAAGAGATGATGCAAGTTGCAGCTAATGGTCTTGCTCTTTCACCTATCACACAAATCCTTGTTGAAAAAAGTATTGCTGGTTGGAAAGAAATTGAATTTGAGGTTATTCGTGACGCTGCTCACAATGTTATAACTGTTTGTTCAATGGAAAACTTTGACCCAGTTGGTGTTCACACAGGCGACAGTATTGTTATTGCTCCTGCTGTTACACTTTCGGATAAAGAATATCAAATGCTAAGAACTGCTTCTATTAATATAGTAGAGTCGCTAGGTGTTGAGGGTGGTTGTAATGTTCAGCTTGCTCTTCACCCAACTTCTTTTGATTATGCTGTTATCGAGGTTAACCCTCGTGTATCTCGTTCTTCTGCTCTTGCATCTAAAGCTACTGGTTATCCAATTGCTAAAGTTGCGGCTAAAATCGCTATTGGTTATAGACTAGACGAGATTATCAATGCAGTTACTGGTACAACTTATGCTTCTTTTGAACCAACTCTTGACTATGTTGCTCTAAAATTTCCTAAATGGCCTTTTGAAAAATTTGTTTATGCTAAGAGAAACCTTGGCACACAAATGAAAGCAACTGGCGAGGTTATGTCTATTGCGGACAACTTTGAGATGGCTTTGATGAAAGCTGTTAGAGGTGCAGAGATTTCTCTTGATAGCCTTGACTTTGTTCCTTTTAGAAAAGAAAAAGACGAAGTTTTGTGGAAAGTTTTGAAAGATGCAACTGACCAAAGACTTTTCGCAATTGCAGAACTTATGCGTCGTGGAATTACAATTCAAGAAATTCATGATTTCACTATGATTGATATATGGTTCTTGGCAAAAATTGATAATATACTAAACTTTGAAAAATCTATTGAAAATTCTGTGATTTCAGAAGAACTATATATTCAAGGTAAAAGATATGGATTTACAGATAAAACAATGGAGAGAATTTCTGGAAATGCTATTGCTCACAAACTTGACGAAACTTATAAAATGGTTGACACTTGTGCGGCTGAGTTTACAGCGAAAACTCCATATTTCTACGGAACATATTTAACAGCTGAACAAGGCAACGAGAACGAGGCTTTGGAGTTTATTAATAAATCCCAAAAAGAAACTATCGTAGTTTTAGGTTCAGGCCCTATTCGTATCGGTCAGGGTATTGAGTTTGACTATGCATCTGTTCACTGTGTTCATGCCCTACAAAAATTAGGTTATGAAGTAGTTATCATCAACAACAACCCAGAAACTGTTTCGACAGACTTTGATACAGCAGATAGACTATACTTTGAGCCACTTTCTCCAGAAGATGTTATGAACATCATCAATATAGAAAAACCACTAGGTGTGTTTGTTGCTTTTGGTGGACAAACTGCTATCAAACTAACAAAAACACTTGATGAAAATAATATCAGAATATTCGGTACATCTGCAGATAATATTGATGCGGCTGAGGACAGAGAGCGTTTTGATGCTGTTTTGGAAAAATGCAATATCAAACGTCCAAAAGGTTACACAATTTTTACAGCAGAAGAGGCACTAGATTCTGCAAAATCTTTGGGTTATCCAGTTCTTATGCGTCCATCTTATGTTCTTGGTGGACAAAATATGATTATCGCTTATACAGATGCTGATATCGAAGAGTACATGGAAATTATCTTGCGTCAAAAACAAGAAAACCCAGTGCTTATCGACAAATATATCAGTGGTCTAGAGCTTGAGGTTGATGCAATTTGTGACGGTGACGAAATTCTTATCCCTGGTATTATGGAGCATATTGAGAGAACTGGTGTTCACTCTGGCGACAGTATCGCTGTTTATCCTGCTACTCATATCAACGATAAAATGACAGTCGAGATTATTGAAACAACAGAAAAAATCTGCCGTGAGCTAGGTGCAATCGGTTTGATGAACTTGCAATATATAATTATGGAAGGCGACCTTTATGTTATTGAGGTTAACCCTCGTGCATCAAGAACTGTACCATATTTAAGCAAAGTTACAGGCGTTCCAATGGGCGAGCTTGCTACAAAAGTAAGTCTTGGATTTAAGCTAAAAGATTTAGGTTTTGGCACAGGTTTATTTAGAAATTCACCTTATGTTGCTGTTAAAGTTCCTGTGTTCTCATTCGAGAAATTAACAGACGTTGACACACAACTAGGACCAGAAATGAAATCTACTGGAGAAGTTTTGGGTATCGGTAACAATCTTGAAGAGGCTTTGTATAAAGGTCTTGTTGCAGCTGGTAACAAAATGAAAAAGAGAAAAGGCAGAGTGTTTATCACTGTTCGTAAGCAAGACAAAGCAGAGATTGGCGAAATCGCTAAGAAATTTGACAAACTCGGCTTTAAGCTATATGCAACAATGGGCACAGCATCTGTTCTTGCAAAAGCTGGCTTGAGAGTTAAGATTGTTGATAAAATTCACCAAAGTCCAACAAATACGCTAACTCTTTTAGAGAGCAAAAGTGTTGACTATATTATTTCGACTTCTGCAAAAGGCAGAAACCCTGCTCGTGATAGCGTTAAGATTAGAAGAAAAGCGACACTTCTCGGCATTCCTTGCTTAACTTCAATCGACACAGCTAATGCACTTGTTGACAGCTTAAGAAGCCGTTATAATGTTTCTAACATGGAAATTGTTGATATCAACAATATGCGTACAGAAAAGCAACGTATCAGCTTTACAAAAATGCAAGGTACAAGCAACGATTTTATCTATATTGATTGCTTTAAAAACACAGTGACTTCACCAGAATTTTTGTCTATTTATCTTTCTGATAGATACACAGGTGTTGGTGCTGATGGCGTTATCTTGATTTGTCCATCAGAAACTGCTGACGTTAAAATGCTTATGTACAACCGTGACGGAACAGAGGGCAAAATGTGCGGTAATGGTATTCGTTGCGTTGCTAAATATGCTTATGACACAGGAATGTGCAAAAAAGATATAATAAAAATTGAAACTGCTACTGGAATTAAAGATTGCGAAATCTTTACAAAAGGTGGAAAAGTTTTTGAAGTTCGTGTAAATATGGGAAAAGCACTTTTAAGAAGTGGACAAATTCCAACTACACTAGAGGGCGACATAATCATTAATCGTGAGTTGATTGTTGACAAAATTGAGTATAATGTAACTTGTGTATCAATGGGAAATCCACACTGTGTTGTTACAACTCATTCGATTGACAAACTAAACCTAAAAGCGATTGGCCCAGCATTTGAAAAACACGAAGTTTTCCCAGAGGGAGTCAACACAGAATTTATTGAAGTGATTGACGAAAAAACAATCAAAATGCGTGTGTGGGAGCGTGGCATTGGCGAAACTCTTGCTTGTGGCACTGGTGCGTGTGCAGTTGCAGTGGCTTGCGTTATGTCTGGTCTTTGCAAGAAAAACGAGGATATCAGAGTTATTCTTAAAGGCGGAGATTTGACAATTAATTATAACGACGAAAGAGTTCTTATGACAGGAAACTGCGAAAAAGTATTCGACGGAGTTGTTGAGATTTAATAAAAAATTAGAGGTAACGGAAAAATTTTTCCGTTACCTCATTTTTTTTAATTTAAATTATTCTCCAGTGAAGTCGTTGATTTTTAGAACAACTCCGCTTGATGTTACGTATTTTCCACCACGATATGCACAGAATAGATATTCTGGTTTGTTGCCGTTTAACAAAAGTTGTGGTCTTTCAAAACGCCCCTCTCTTGAAATGCCAGGAAGTTTTTCGTCAAAATAGCTTGGTGCATCTAAATAAGAAACAGTTGGTTCTGTCCATGTGATGCCGTCTTCAGACTCAACATATAGTCCGTATTCGTTATTGAAAACGCCCATGTCACGCATAACCATTCTGTATTTTCCTGCTTGGTGCCAGATGTATCCGTCTTCTGTTTGAAGTCTTTCATCATAGATTGAATAGTTGATAACAGGATTGTTTTCGTATTTTACATAAGGTCCTTCGAGTGTATCAGACTCAGCAAAACCATACATTCTGTTGCCGTTAAATTTTGCAGCTGTTTCGTTGCTCCATGCTTTGTAATAAATACGATATTTGCCCTCTGGTGTTTTTGTGAAAGTTGGGTTAGATGTGCAAAAACTATCCCAAGCACCGCTTTCGCCAACATCAACCATACAAGCTTCGTCAGAAACACGAACAAATGGGCCATCTAGTGTATCAGCGATTGCCATGCCAACTCTTTTTGAGTTTACTAGTTTGTGGAAATATGGTTGATACTCTTCTTGAGTCATTGCACGGATTTCGTCAAGAGTTTTGTCGAATTTAGAACCGTCTGAACCCATGTATAAGAGAACATATTTTCCGTCTACTTTGTAGATTGATGGATTGTGGATTGACCAAGAGTCCCAGTGATTTCCACCTCTGCCTGTTAGTGCAACACCAACATGAGTATATGGGCCTTCTGCTGTGTCTGCTACTGCGTGTCCAACTTCACAAGCTGCAACCCAGCCTAGGTGGTCGTATTCATTTTCCCATCTTGCATAGAAAACGTGGACTCTGCCATCTTCGCCATAGATTGGAGAACAACCCCAAACATTGTAATCTGGGTCTTCTAAAATTCTGCCGATTGGTTCGAGCTTCTTTTGAAACTCTGACATAATACATTCTGGTCTTTTCATAAATAATTCCTTTCAAGTATATAATATAAACTCATTGTAAAGTATTTAGGCAAAATTGTCAATACTATGTATAAATACAAATACATCTATATTTAATATGAATAATAGAATGGTTGAATTTTTCTCTAAAATATGGTATAATACTGGACGGAAAATGAAAAGGTAAGCTCTAAAAACTTTTTTTGGAGATTAACGAAAGAGAAAGGGATATTATTTTGCTTAATAAATATTTAGAAGCTTTTTGTAAAGCTATCCTCGCAGGACTTATGATTGCAGTTGGTGCAAGTGCCTATTTGGTAGTAGAAAATCACTATGTTGGAGCAATGCTCTTTACAATTGGTTTGTTCACTATCTACACACTAGATTTTTATCTATACACAGGAAAAGTTGGTTATCTTTTAAGAGATAAAGATGTTTTAAAAATTGTTGTTATCTGGCTTGGTAACTTGGTGGGTGTTCTTGGCTCGGCGGCTTTGGTTTTGAACACAAGAATGATTACAACAACAGAGATTATCGAACACGCAACTTCGTATGCAGAAACAAAAATTAGCGATGGACTCCTCAGCATATTCATATTAGCTTGCTTCTGCGGACTTATGATGTACATAGCAGCTCAAGCATACAACACAACAAAAGACACAGCAAACAGTGTTGGTGGATATGTCGGATTGTTCCTTTGCGTAATGGTTTTCTTACTTTTAGGTTTCGACCATAGCATTGCGAATATGTACTATTTCACAATGGCTGGTGCATGGTCAGGCGAAGCAGTGATTGCACTAATCGTTGCAACTCTTGGAAACGCACTTGGCGGATTATTCCCAAGCCTAATTATGTTACCATTCAAAAATAGCACACATCATTAAAAAAAGTTTTTGGACTGTCAGAAAAAGACAGTCCATTTTTTTAGCATTAAAAAAGTAATAATTGCAATGTATTATGGCAATAGTTGCAATTTAATTGTATTTGTTATTAGTGTATAATAAAATTAATATACATGATAACGGGAGGAGTTTATTATGCTAGAATTAAACTTAGAAAAATTTTGGGAAGCAGATGAGATAGCTCACGAAGAAAATTGTTTTACAAAAAAAGCAACACAAGTCGCAATGGGAATTAGAATGAGTGATGAATGTGTTTTTGCAGAACTTAATGAAGAGGGAAAACCTTGGGGCGAAACAGAAAGAGAAACAAGAATTTCTTTAAACAAAAGATACAATGACTTGGCAGAAAAAATTGTCGGAAAAAGACTTTTAAGAGAAGAGTTCGTTCCGATAGATGCACAATTTCCACATATTCCACAAATCGGCGAGATTTTTGGTGGAGTTTATGAGTTTCACCAAGATTCACTTTGGCTACATTCAGACATAGAAACACCAGAGCAAATCGAAAAACAACTCGACAAAATCGACAGAATGGATTTAGAGGACTTTTTAATTCCAAAAAATTGGGTTCAAGAGAAAAAAAGAATTTTTGAAAAATACGGAATAAACTCACCGTTGCAAAGAAATGTTCGTGGCCCTGTAACTCTAGCTACTTCAATCATTGGAGTCGAAAATTTTATCTATCTATTATATGACGAGCCAGAAATTGCAAAAAGATTTAGCGAAACAATAAAAAAAGTTCTTTTCGCATACATAGATATTTTTGATAGAGAAGCTGGCTTTACAGAAAAAAATCGCCCAGCTGGATTTAATTTTTTTGACGACGATAGCAATCTTTTAACACCAGAAATGTACGAAGCTTTTGGATATCCTGTTTTAAAAGCAGTTTTTGAAAAAGTTTCACCAAATAAAAATGACAGAAGATATCAACATTCAGACTCGGCAATGGGACATCTTATGCCACTGTTATCAAAGTTAGACTTAAATGGAGTTAACTTTGGGCCAACTATATCAGTAACAGAAATCAGAAAACACTTGCCAAACGCAAGAATAGACGGACAACTTGCACCATTCACTTTCATGAGAAACAACCAAGACGACATAATCGCAGAAGTTAAGCGTGACTGCGAAATGGCGAAAATAGACGATTTGCGTGGTGTGAACATTACAACAGCTGGTTCTATTAATAACGGAAGTAGTCTGATGAGCATGAGAGCCGTGATGTGGGCAATTAACAAATACGGTCAATACTAATAATAATCAAATTGCTATATAAACTGAAAAAGTTATCAACACTTCTTTGATTAGATGTTGATAACTTTTCTTAATATTATAGATATTTCTATATCGCAAATCTGTGCTCACCTATAACTGTGATAACCTCTCGTGAGAAAATCCATTGGTTTGTCGATTTAACAGGGTTATAATAGTATATAGCTCCGCCTGATGGGTCAGAGCCGTTAATCGCCTCTCGTGCTGCACGATAGGCAGACTCCGAAACAGCTGCGTCAATTCCGCCATCATATAAACAAGAGAAAGCACCTGGTTGATAAATAACGCCTGATAGCGTATTAGGAAAACTTGGGTGATTTATTCTGTTCATTATAACAGCACCGACTGCGACTTGCCCTTGATAAGGTTCGCCTCTTGCCTCGGCAGAAATAATTCTTGCCAAAAGCTGAAATTCACTTTCTGTAAAAGAACCATAGCCTCCGCTAGTCTGCACAGATTCAATGCTAAGTGCAGATAATGTTTGTGTTCCAGCAACTCCGTCAGCAGTTAGTCCACTGTCTTGCTGAAAAGAAATAAGAGCAGTGCGAGTTTTTTCTCCAAAAATTCCGTCTACTGTTCCGCTGAGATATCCTAGCTCAGTTAGTTTTGTTTGAATTTGCTCAACTTGATATCCTTGAGAACCAATTTTTGACAAAGCATTTGTTTCTATATATAGTATAGAAATGATTAAAATGTTCACTAATACTATTATAAAGATTTTAAAAGCAAGTTTAAAAGGTTTTTTCGTTTTCATTATATATACTCCTTTTGTGTTTGTATGTATTGTTAGAACTAGATATAGTGGATTATGAGAGGAAAATACTAACAATTTAAAAAAGTCAAAAAAAGGATAAAAAAAGCGTTGACAAAAGGGGAAAATTGTGGTATTATATGTAAGTCGCCAAAAACGATGACAGAAAAAACAGGATAAGAGAGAAAAAAGTTTTGAA
>JAWXUN010000070.1:0-8473 GCA_044426425.1 Clostridia bacterium
GAAAACGTATGAACCCTCAGCCAAACAGGCGATGAACTCGACCACTCACCGTCAATAAGTTCGTCCGCCGATGTTGACACATAATATTCAACTGTGCTTTCTGCCACTGTCTTTGATACTGTGTTAGTTAGCGTTTCATTCGTTACATAGTCTTTATATATTAAATCGACAACTTTGTCCGCATAGCGTTTGCTGTCGGTTAGTGTGGTGAACTCACTGCCTATTGTAAGTGTGCTTTGTGTTGGTTCACAAATATCAATGCTCATAGCACTGACTGTCATATAGTCGTTTACACCGTGCTTTTCGGATACTATTGGAATATAGTTCCCTAGCCTTATAGACTCATAAATGCCGTCCATAAGGCTCATGTCTATTGCATTTATTGTGTATGTACCACTGAGATATTTGCGTTTTGCTAGTTCTTCATAAGCTTTAGATTTTAGATTATCAGCAACTGTTACATCATCAAAAATAACTGTGTCATAAATCCAGTCGAACTCCTCAACGCTATCCTCGTCATAGATATAAATAATGTTATCATTCACATCTGCTATTGTTAGTCGCTCGTCACTGTCCTCGCTGATTTTTGCACCAAGAGGAATAATAGCTGTTGCTGTTGTACTTGATTTTAACTCTTTGATACAACTAATCAAGTTAAAGCCAAAGTGCACTCCCTGTTCGTTGACCCCACCAGAGCTCACTAAATAATCTATATAATTTATGCCATTGCTTTGTCTTGCTTTGACATAACCGCCAAGAGAGTCTATTAAATCATCTGAAATTGTGTCTTTAGTTTTTTCATAATTTGTATATCTATAAAGATTATCGTTGCTGTCTGTTACTGTTACAGAACCGAGATAGAACTGTTTGAAAGAACTGACACCGCTATTGTGAATTGTTAAAAGAGCTTGTAAAAATCCGCTTACATCTATATCATTGTACATTTTATAAGGCTGTACTGTATCGTTAAGCCACGATAAAGCACCATCTACTGTTATAGTTTTAACAGTATTATCGTCCGAAGTTTCGTCAAGAGGTGAGCCAAAAAAGATTAATTCGTCATCTTGAAAAACCTTGATAACAGACTTGCGTTTTTGAATACTGTTATAGTAATAATGCTCTGGTGCAATTGTGAATGTAAGTGTGCCAGATGTGTTGAGTTCAAGCTCAAGCACTGCGGAGTTTAGTCCGATAAACGGATTTTTTGTATCAAAGATTATTCTATCGTCACAAGTTATTAAATAAATTATAACACCCCCTGTCTGTATGTGATTGCAACTGTTCCAGTGCCTTTTATGGTTAGAGTTGTTTGACCCTCTAACAGATATATTTCTCGTGAACTAAGTTCGTCTACAATGTTATATTCTTTTGTACCAAAAACAACTAACATTCCGCTATCTTGGGTGGAAAAAACAGGTTGAACAGGCATTTTTTCGTTTGTTAAAGTGATTTCATCTTCATTATCTATTTCAAAAGTTTCTTCTGTTTCATCAAGATTAAATCTAAATGGATAACAAACAACTGTGAGAGTATGTTGTTGAGTGCAAAAACTCTGCTCGCTCTCGAATGTCGCCTCGCCTGTTAAATAATGCTCTGTGTCACAATCACGAATTATTTTTAAGCTTTGCCCTGAAAAAAGGCTGTCTAAATTAGAACAAAGTTCGTCATAAAGCTGTTCAGTTTTTGCAAATGATTGAAAAATAACTGTCAAAGTTCGTGGTTCATAAGTCACACGTCCGTGAACAACATTTGTCATGTTATACGAACCATCCATGCCGTTTATAGTTTGATAAACTTGGCGAGATATAGCTCTTGAAAGGTTATCAGAGAGTACTTTCAGCCCTAAATCGTCATAGCTTTTGTAGTTGTCAAGTTTTACTTGATATGTCAAAATTTGCTCCTTTTCTCTAAGTCAGAAGTGTTACCAAGTTCTTTGTTTATGGTAGGTGAAAGAAGTTTGCCTATTGTTTGTTTATCTATTTTAATAGTTAAGTTTGCAAGTGCATCAAGTTTTGTTACAATTGTGTTTAAAAGAATTATAATTTTTCCACAATCATTGTTATCACTTGTGTTTGACTCGCTTGAATTGCTTTGTGGAACGCTTTCACTTAGCATTCTTTCTAACGAACCTTTACCGCCAAGCTTTCTATATATATCGGCTTCACTTGCTGTTAAAACAGCTTCTCCTCTGTGTAGCAAAGCTGGCATTTCGTCTTCTGGGACATAGTCGATACCAAGCTTAAAACGTGGTAGACTTACATTAGGAATACTTGGAATAGCTGGAATGCCAACAGCTCCAGTTATAAAATTAACACCGCTGATAAGTCCGTTGATTACACTGATTGCACCATTTAAAATACTTTCAACAATAGAGGGGATTATATTAAATATTGTTCTAAAAATATTTACGATATTATCCCATGCACCCTCCCAGTTTCCTGTGAAAACATTGACTATAAAATCTATAATGTTTGATAAGATATCTATAAAACCTTCAAACATCGGCATGATAAAATCAAAGGCTGAACCCAAAGTGCCAGAAATTGTTTCGGCTAAAAACTTGATGATAGGAGTTAAAATAGATATCAAAGGACTTAAGGCATCTAAAAGCGTTATCCATACTGGCAAAAGATTTTGTATTAATTCTAAAATAGGTTCTAAAAGAATGTTCAAAACTTCTATAAGCGGTGGTAAAATCGCCTGTAAAATTTCTATAAGTGGTGGCAAAAGACTTTCTAAAAGCAGTAAAAGGGTAGGCATTATCTGCTCTATAACTGGCATTATATTTTCTATCAATAAAGCTATAAATTCTATCAGAGGTGGCAAGATTTTTTCTAGTATTTGTGTTATAGGTGGCAATAGCTCGCCCAAAAAGCCGATAAGAACTGGTAATAATTCTTCAATCATCGGCATGAGCATATTAACGATATCTGTTAGAATGGGTATTAACTGCTCACCCAAAGGAATTAAGAGTGTTTCAACCGAACGCATTAAGCCCTCAAGCATTTCACCAAAAGAGTCGTACTTGATGTCTTCGACTTCGGAAAGACTGTCTAAAGTGTCGTCAATTGCACCCTCTGTGTTAGTGAGTGCAAGAACTGCATCAGCTCCTAAGTCCTCAAACCTTGTGCCGAAAAGTGCAACACCAATTTGATTTTGTAGAACCTTATCATCACACTCTGCCAATTTTTCGGCAATTAAATCAAAACTAGCTTTTGCCTCGTCACCACCATTGGCAAAAGCCTCTGTCATTGCATCTGCATCTAGTCCGAGAGCTTCAAACGCTTCTCTTGATGTATCCGAGCCGTCTTTTGAGCAAATGCCAAACTCTTTTACTGCATCATTTAGATAGTCAATTTGATAAACTCCGTCTTTTGCACCATTTGCAACAGCATTGAACATCTCTTCAGCTGAATATCCTAAATCAGAATAATAAACCGAGTATTCTGCAAGTTGGTCAGCTAAATCTCCGTTTTGATTTAGTCCACTTTTTGCACCTTGTGTCATAAGCTCATAGGCTTCATCCGAACTTATGCCGAATTGAGTCATCATAGAGTTAACAGCACGAATACTTTCAGTCATTTCAATCCCAAAAGTATCTGACATTAAATAGCCTTTTTCTACAATACTTTGCAGTTCGCTATCATCTAAATCACCCATTTGTTGAGTGACAAGTGCCATTTTATCGGCTATATCCTCAAAATTTTCGCCGTAGTTATTGGTATAGATATTTTCTAAAACATTTTGATATTTTTCTGTTTCGTCAACACCTTTACCAGTCGAGGCAATGTAGCCGTTCATGGCTTTGTCCATGTCGTCTGCTAAAGATACAGATACAGTGCCAACTGCTACCATTGCAGTACCAATAAGCGTAGCCGATGTGCCAAGAGCTGAGCCGAGTTTTGATGTTTTATCGCTTGCGTTATCTGTGTTTTCTGAATATTCTTTTGTGCTTTGTGAGGCTTTGTCTATCTCTTCACGATATGTTTCGGTTTTGTTAGTGGTTTTTTCTGTTTCAGTGCCAAGCGACTTTGAACTGGTTGCAGTTTTTTCAAAATCGTCTTCTATGTTTTGAGTTGACTTTTTAACTTTACTTTCTGCACTAGATAATTCGCTTACTAAATCACTGGTGTCAGCTGTAACCTCAAATATAACCTCGCCGTCTGCCATTACATCACCGCCCTTTTCTTTAGAGTTTCAAACAGACTTGCAAAACCGCTGTTTAGGTCTTGTCCTTGACCGTCTGATACAAGAGCATAAAATTGTTTTAGTTTCATTAAGTTCTGAATTTCTTCGCTATTGTGTTTGTTTGGTTTTGGCAAAGGACGAGCACGAATAGACATTATTTCACGGATTTTTGTGTCCTCTGGCAAACTCTGGAACATCGCCATAAACTCCGCCCAAGAGATTTTATTCTTGTATAAATCAATGTCAAATGCTTGTTTAAAACTTGCGTAAATGTAGTTTGCATCTTGTGTCATATCAACAGTTTTTTCTGCCGTAAAACTTGGTTTAGAATTATCGTTAATAAAATTTTTCACCACAAATTCTGCAAAATCTAAAATTTTGTCAAGTTTGATTTTATAAGCTTTGGGACAAATTGAATATATAAAAAATTGTGTCTTTTCAAAGGGTAAAAGCACAGGGTCTTCAAGAATTTCATAAGCTCTTAAAACATTGCTGAACTCTAAATTGAGTGGGTATTTTTTAGCCTCATAAATACAAAAATTTGCTTGTTTTTCGGATAATTTCACTTAAACATCAACGCCCTTTTTTGCTTTCTGTTATAATTTTTAGAAAGTTTAGATTTATACTCGTTCACAGCTAAGGTGATGGCTGGTGTGATTTTTTCGTTTATAAATGGAAAAATATCCGTTACCATTTCGGTATAGTTTTTTTCGTAATAATTTATAATTAGTTCACTTTGCTTTTCGCCAAAAATTAACTCAAAAAACGAGATAACAGCATTTCCGAGTTTTTCGATTTTTTCTTTGTCGCTTGTACTATTTTTGAGTGCTTGCTGTGCGTGGATAAGTTCAAGCTGTTTAGCTCTGAACTCTTTGATAATTTCGTCAACTTTTAGTTCTACGATTATAGTTTGAAAGACTGAGCCGTCCTCGTTTAACAACTCCAACTCCTCGTGCATTTGCTTTTGTCGTTTAATTTGATAAGCCATTTTTTATACCTCATTTCAAAAAGAAAGGGACGGAAAAAACCGCCCCACATTTATTTATTAAGCCGATGCCTCTGTGTATGTTGGCTTGCCGTTGAAGTGAATTTCTACTGAAATGCTTGACGGCTGATTAGCTTCACCACCACTTTCAGTGATTTTTGCAAGAGTGATATTTCCAGAGATTGTGTTGCCTTTTGGGTCTTCAATCTTAAAAGTTGTTTTTCTAGCATCACCAAAGTTATTCATAACGGCATTGCTAAAAATATAGTCCTGTGCTGTGTTGCCGTGATATCTTACACCTGATAGAGTCACAATTAACTGACCGCCTGTAACCTCTGTTGACCCCCAGCCTGCATCACCAAGAAAAGATGCTTGAAAAAGCACCTCGTTGATTGCCTGTGCTACGTTATTAAAACCTTTGTTAATTTCTGCAAAACTTTCTGTGCCTGTCGTTGCTGTGTTAATTGAAAATTTATGTGCATAATTTAGAGAAATTGTTTCTGCCATTTTGTTAATTTCCTTTCGTAAATTCTACATCTACAATGCAAGTCCAAGTGTAGTATCCGTCCTCTAAACATACATAAGAGGGAGGAGTTGCAATGTTGATATTGTGTATTTTTAAATCCTCATTTTGATTAAAACTTATCTTGTCGCAAATTTCAAACATTGCATTTGCTAAAGTTTTTTGGTCTGTATCTTTGCCGAGAACTAGCAAAGACATTGTTTGTGTACTGCTTAAATCGTAAAAAACTGTGTCGGTTCTCATGGTTGCAAGCTGAACGGCAAAACTCTTTTCAGTTTGCAAACTTGGTGATGTGGGTACACCCATTAAATCGACAACATAATCAAAAATATCTGTTTCAATACTCATTTTTTCGCCTTTTCTTTAAATGCTTTTTGCATTGTTTCGAGCCACTCTTTGCCATGAACCGATTTTGCATAATGTGCCCACATTTTCCTAGCCTTAGGGTTTTTATCTGTGTTGGTACTGTCAAGATAATATTGCTTTTTGGCATAAGGTTCGTTCCATATAAGCAAACCTTTTTCAGGTTCACTAGCTGTCAAACTTGAGTTTATAAGTCCTTCTTGGTCTTCTTTGCAATAAACATTACAATCTTTTAAAGCTTGCTCGGATGTGATGAAAATAGCTTTTTCACTAGCACCCACAAGTCTTGTGACCACCTTGTCTTTATCAAATGTGAACTTAGCCATAAAATGCCACCAAACCTATCTCCAAGTGGTGCAGTTTATTAATGCCATAAATAGGCTCTATGCTTGCGATTTTGTAGCGACTATCATTCCATGTTACAATGTCTTCGGTAGAAAAAACATAATCTTTAGGTTTGCTGTTGACTGAGTCATAAAACAAAAGAGCCGACAAAGTTATTTGTCGACCCTCTTTGGATATTTTTATTTTGTCGCTAGGTTCAATTCGTACAAATTCAATTTGAACTATATCGCTTTTAGAAACAGTTCCCCAAGAGTCCTCGCCTGTTATGGCTTGCACACTTATGTTATGACAAAGTGATTTTTTAGGTATAGCTAACATAATACACCTCGGTATAGTAAGCCAGTAGGCTCTAAAAGTCTTCTGACTCTTTTGTCGTAGGCTTTTTGTGTTCCGTTGTTTCCTTTTGAGTAGTTAAACTTTCCTAAACCTACCGAAGATATGTTTGACTCTGTTATGCCGTTGTCGTATAAATAATCTATTTGAGTGCATACGGCTTTTTTTATGAGCGTTGCAATGTTTTCTGGTAAAGTGTCTATGTCCTCAATTTGCCATGATGTAAGGCTGTTTATATCGTCACTAGCAAAGCTTTCGTAAGTTTCAAAATCTTCGCTATCAACTGTGAAATTTTGCCCTAAATATACAAAGGAATAAAATTCTATATCTACCATATTTCACCTATTATGTTGGTTCTGCACCAGAATAAAAAGCTTGTACAGCTGTCGCTCTTAATACTTTGTGGTCGTATACTTTACGTCCTTGAACAGCACTAGCACCGATATAGTTACCAGAACCGTTAAGGTCTTGTAAGTGAACATCAACCGCAAACTCTGTTGCTCTTGTTGCAAATTTTGGGTGTCCTGCAACTGCTAATAGATTAGTTGTGCTTGTGTTCCATTCGATAACGAGCATACCAGCGATTTTACCAATTGCACCTTTTTCAATAACTTCATCACCTAAGTCAGATGCACGAATAAACTCTGGTGCTTGAATGATTAAAGCCATTGTATCTGGTGTTACTAGAATATATCTTTCGTCATTTGGAACATTATTTTTAGATAAAGCTGTTCTAGCTGGAACGATAACTTTTTCATAAATATTTGACTTTGTAATAGTTGTAGAAGAACCCATGTAGGTATTTGTCGCCCCTGCTAAAAGAGTTACACCGCCGTCAGTGTCAATTTGTTTAGCAAGTGAATATGCTGCACTGTCTAATCTTTCTGCAACGATGCCGTCTGGAACTGCTTGTGCATCGTATCCGTCAATAACCTCATTAACTGATTTATCTTTTGAGATTGTCATTGTTTCATAAGATGTTGTACCTGTGCCGATTGTTGCACCTGTTGCTTTGTTGTAGTCAGACACAGTTACTTCTGTATCTCTAACAGGAATTTTTACAGAGCCAGCTTTTGGACTGCCCTCGTAATCGTTGTTGAAAACTACTCCGTCTTTTAGGACTAGTTCTTGTCTAAGTTTTGCCAGTACCATTTTAGAATATCTATCTTGTAATGCGTGTGCCATGTTTTAACTCTCCTTATAATTTAAGTTTAGGGTTACGTTTTAAAAATTCAGCTTCAACACCGTCTAATTTTTTACCGTCGCCCTGTGATTTAACTCCTGTTGTTGTAGGTTTTGCTTGTTTGCCAAAAGAGGGGTATTTTTCAAGCACCATGTCTAGTGCCTTAGATAAATCCACCTCGTCATTAACATAAGACTTAGCGAGTGCTAAGGCATCTTGTACGCTGTCTTTTGCGATATCTTTTTCATAGCACAAAAGCTTTGTTTCAAGTGTCGAGATTTTCTCGTCAGTTGGATTTTTTTCAGGCGTTTTAGGTTTATCTTCTTTTGGTTTGTTTGCACGTTTTAGTCTTTCTTTGATAAGGTCGTTCACTTCATCTTGTGTGAAAGTCTTTGGAGTGCTTTCCTCATTGCCAGCTGTTTGGTCGCCGTCAACCTTAGTTTCTAGGTCTTCAATAATATCTGCCATTGTAATACCTCCATTTAGAGCCTGTCGGCTTTGTATTCCATGAACAGTTTAAAGCCTTAATCAAGTTTTGGGCGTAAAAAAAACA
>JAWXUN010000071.1:0-8185 GCA_044426425.1 Clostridia bacterium
AATATGTACATAACGATGGATGCAATGGTAAAATTCATATGCACTGTAATCAATGCGACAAAACTTTTCATATGAAAGATACTGGTTCTCGTGTAATTGTTGATAATATTTCTCAAAACGATGACTTTATTATTGATAAAGTTGCGACAGTATTGTATGGAACTTGTAAAAAATGTAAGAAAATTATGGAGAAATGAAAATGAACTTATTCAAAAAAATCATTACTGGAATGATGGCTGCTGCAATTGCCTTATCTATGGTAGCTTGCTCGGCTCAAGAAGAAAATCAAAGTGCAGATGAAAAATTGCAAATAGCTGTATCAATTGTACCACAAGAAACATTTGTTAAAGCTGTGGCTGGGGATTTAGTTGATGTTGTAACTATGATTCCATCAGGTGCTAGTGCATCAAACTATGAACCAACAATGGAAGAAATGGCTGCATTTGAGGATTCTGCTGTATACTTCTCTATTGGTGTACCAACAGAAGAAGTTAATATTATGCCAAATGTTGGTGACGTGCCTGTTGTATCTATGGTTGAAAAAGTAGAGGCTGTTTATGAGCAAGTTACTTTTGAAAATGGTAGTCGTGACCCACATATGTGGTTATCACCTAAACGTGTAATCGTTATGATTGAAGCAATTTGTGAGGAACTAAGCGAGCTAGACCCAGACAATGCTGATACATATAAAGAAAATGCTGATAGTTATTGCGAGGAATTAACTGAGCTAGATAATACTATTACAGAAGCATTAAGTGATGTAGAAAACAGAGCGTTCATTGTTTATCACCCTGCTTTTGGTTACTTGGCTGATGATTACGGCTTAACTATGTATTCTTTAGAGGAAGATGGCAAAGAAGCAACAGCAGAACATTTGGAAGAAATGATTGATTTTGCTAAAGAAAACGACATTAAAGTTATCTTCTATCAAGCTGAAATTGACAGCAGTCAATCTCAAACATTCGCTGATGAAATTGGTGGAGAAACTACTATGTTAGAGCCTTTATCTCCAGATTATATTGATAATTTAATCAACATGGCAGAGGTTATGGCTGAGGCAATGGAATAATGTCTGACGCCATAAAGATAGATCATATTTCGGTATCGTACGGAAATACAAAAGCGTTAGATGATATTAGTTTTGTGGTCAAAGAAGGAGATTTCCTTGGAGTGATAGGTCCGAACGGTGGTGGAAAAAGCACCCTGCTCAAAGCTATTCTTGGACTAATTCCCGTTAATGAAGGTAGCGTTGAAATCTTAGGTTCATCTGTGAAGAACGCTAGTTCTCAAATTGGGTATGTACCACAGTTTTCACAGGTGGATAAAAAATTCCCTATTTCTGTTTATGAAACCGTTTTAACTGGCAGACTAAAAAAAGGTTTTCACCTTTTCCAAAAATATTCTGCCCAAGATAAAAAAATAGCACTAGAAAAATTGGAAGATGTGGGAATTGCTAATTTGGCAAACAGACAAATCTCACAACTTTCTGGTGGTGAATTTCAAAGAATGCTAATTGCTAGAGCTTTATGTGTCGAGCCAAAAATATTGCTCTTAGATGAACCAACTGCAAGCGTTGACCCAAAATCAAGAGAACTGATTTACCAACTGCTAACAGAAATTAACAAAAAAATTACCATTATATTGGTTACTCATGATTTGTTTGCTATTTCGTCTTCTGTAAAATCATTAGCTTGCCTTAACAAAAATTTGGTGTATCATGGTGAAGCAGAATTAAACGCAACTATTGTTGAACACCTATATGGTTGCCCTGTGGACTTAATCGCCCACGGAGTACCACACAGAGTTCTTCATCCTGACAGCCAAGGAGGCCAATCATGCTAGAGAGTATTTTAAAATATCAATTTTTGCAAAATGCGTTGATCGCCAGCGTGTTGGCAAGTATTCTATGTGGTCTGATTGGTGTTATTGTAATAGAAAAAAAGCTAACGATGATGAGCAGTGGAGTGGCACACACTGCTTATGGTGGAGTTGGACTTGGATATATGTTGGGTTTTGAACCTATTTATGGAGCTTTTTTATTTGCATTAGCTAGTGCCTTTGGTATTGGCTATTTCAAAAGAAAAGGCAACATACAATCCGATATTTCTATTGCACTGTTCTGGTCATTTGGTATGGCATTAGGTATTGTTTTTGTTGGCTTTGCCCCTGGCTATACGCCAGATATGTCAACGTATTTATTCGGTGATATTTTGTCTGTAAGACGTCAGGATTTAATCTTTATGGCAATTATGACATTGATTACGGTCTTTGTGGTTGTTGCATTATTTGAAGATTGGAAAGCATATTTATTTGATGAAGAGTTTGCAAGTATTATTGGGATACGCACAAAGTTTTTGGAATATTTGCTCTTAGCACTTATTGCATTAGCTGTTGTAATGTTAATTCGCATTGCTGGAATTATTCTTGTTTTGGCTTTGCTCACTGCACCAGCAGCCACAGCAGGACTGCTCTCGAATAGCTTGAAATTTCGAATGATTTTATCTACTGTTTTCGGATTGTTTTTCTGTTTTGTAGGCTTGTGGCTCTCCTATGTTTTCAATATATCCTCGGGTGCTTGTATTGTAATATTATCTATCGCTTGTTATGCAGTGGTATATTTGTTTAAACGAAAAATATAGAATATATTTACACCGTTTTACAATTTCAGACAGCATAAACTCACAAATTTTTCAACTGAATATAACTTAAGTGCAAGGGTTTTGCTGTTATTTCAGCCATTTCCCTTGCACTTTTTTATTGGGGCTTAATTATGAATAGTCATCTTGTTTAGCATGGTTTCACAAGAACTGCTTAGCCCTGTTATTGTGATAGTTTTATCTAATTTTTTGTATTTGCTTATGACTTTGTCGATTGCATCAACGGCTGATTCATCTCGTATCTTTGCAGATGTAAAATCGAGTTCGATTTGTTTTTCATCTTTGTCGTAATCGAATAATTCGATAAATTTACTTGTTGAAGCAAAATATAATTGACCTTTAAGTATGTATTTTGTTGTATTTTCATCTGAATTTTTTTCAAAATCAAAAGTGGCAGATTTTGCAACAAAAACAACTGAGCTTATTAATATTCCAACGAGCACACCATAAGCGAGGTTATCCGTTGCAAGAACAACCACAACAGTACATAGCATTACCAGCGTGTCTGTTTTTGGCACAGAGCGAATTCGTGATATAGATTTCCAATTAAAAGTGCTGATTGAAACAACTACCATTACACTTGCGAGTGCAATAACTGGAATTTGCACTACAAGTTGATTTAGAGCAATAATTGAAACTAGCATTGCAGTACCAGCTGTGAATGTAGAGAGTCTGCCACGGCCACCGTAGCTTGTGTTAACGATAGTTTGACCAATCATTCCGCAACCAGCAATACCACCGAAAAATCCATTTATAGTATTCGCCAAACCTTGACCGAAACATTCTCTGTTTTTATCACTTTTTGTGTCGGTTATTTCGTCAACTAATTGAGATGTCAAAAGTGACTCAACTATGCCCACAAGTGCAACCGAAATAGAATAAGGCAAAATAATAATCAATGTTTCAAGATTAAAACCAACATTTGGTATAGAAAAACTTGGCAAAGCTGTAGTTATTTCACCCATGTCACCTAGCGTTTTAATGTCGATTTGGAAAATACTAACAATAGCAGTTATTACGGCGATTGCGATGATAGGGGAGGGGATTTTTTTAGTTATTTTTGGGAAAAGATAAATAATAGCAATTGCAATTCCGCTTAAAATAAATAGTATGTAAGGACCGTCAAAGTGATCAATTTGAGATTTAAACATCATAATTCCCAAAGCGTTAACAAATCCTGTCATAACTGGTTTAGGAATAAATTTCATTAGATTTCCAACTTTTAAGAAGCCAAGAACTAATTGTATTAAACCTGTTAAAATAGTAGCTGCGAATAAATATTCCATGCCGTAGTCTTTTACTAAACTAGCGAGTACCAACGCCGTTGCACCTGCGGCGGCTGTGATTAGTGCTGGTCTAGCACCAAAAAACGCAGTTGTAACAGACAAAACAAAAGATGCATACACACCTACCATTGGGTCAACACCTGCTACAATAGAAAAACCAATTGCCTCTGGTATAAGTGCCATACACACAACAATACCAGCCAACAAATCGCCTTTTACATTGCCGAACCATTCTTTTTTATAATTACTCAACATAATATACCCTTTTCTTTTTGTTATTAGTATAAGTATACAATATTAATACAAATTTTGCAATATAAAAAAAGAGATATTGAAAAATTATCAATTTGATGATATAATTTAAGCTATAAGGTCAAATAATTTAAAAGAGGAAAGGTTGGTTGAAAATATGAAACCGAATGTAATTTTAATTAACTGTGACGACATGGGTTATGGGGACTTAGCTTGTTACGGTTCAAAAGTTAATGACACAAACGCAATAGATGAACTAGCAAGAACAGGTGTTAAATTTAACAGTTTTTATGCGAGTTCATCAATTTGCACACCATCAAGAGCATCGTTAATGACAGGTTGCTATGCACAACGTGTGCAAATGCCACTAGTTCTTTTTCCAGCTGCACTAACAGGTCTTAACAAGAACGAATTTACAATGCCAAAAATGTTCAAAAATGCTGGATATAACACTATGCACATTGGAAAATGGCACTGTGGCGACAACGAGGAAACAATGCCTTTGCAATTTGGATTTGACGATTACTACGGCTTACCATATAGCAATGACATGGGCAGACAGGCTCATAAAGCTGGTGTTAAAAGAGAATATTTGCCACCACTACCTTTAATTCGTGGAGAAAAAGTCTTTCAAGCTCAACCTGACCAAGCTGGGCTTACAGAAAGATATGTAGAAAAATCTCTTGAATTTATTCAAAAAAGCGTAAAAGAAGAAAATCCATTTTTCTTATATCTTGCACATATGCACGTTCACTTGCCACTTTATGAGCAAGAAAGATTTTTGAAAGAAAGCAGAAACGGAGATTTTGGTGCTTGTATGTCAAGCATAGATTGGTCGGTTGCTGCAATTTTGTACGAGCTAAAATCACTTGGAATTTACGAAGATACAATGATTGTTTTCACATCAGATAACGGCTCTCGTGCTTTAGACGGTGCATCAAACTATCCACTTCGTGGTGCAAAATTTAGCTCATACGAGGGTGGTTTAAGAGTACCGTTTATCGTGCATTGGAAAGGTCATATTCCAGAGGGTGTTGAAATTGACAACATGGCTTCAAATATTGATTTGTTACCAACTTTTGCTAGTTTATTAAATGAGCCATTAAGTGAAAACAAAGTGGACGGTGTCAATATTTTGCCGATGATGTTTGGGGAAGACAGTGAAAAAAGAGATGAATTTGTTTATTATTACAATTATTTCTTAACTGGTATTCGCAAAGGTAAATATAAATTGATGATAGGCGATGCTAGGTTTAAAAAGCAGATAAAATATGACCCAATGGAGCTTTACGACTTAGAAAATGACATTTCTGAAACTACAAATATAATTGCAGATTACCCAGAAATTGCACAAGATTTATTAGAAAGAACACAAAAATATAGAACTGCACTTGGTGATTTATTCGAAGGAACAGTGGGAGAAGAGATTAGACCTTGCACACAAATAAAAAATCCAAAACCACTAGCAGAATACGATGAAAATCACCCATACATAGTATCAATTTACGACAAAGACACAAGAGGATAAAATGAAAAAAATAGCCAAGTTTCAACTAAAAAAAGGGTAGAAACTTGGCTTGAATTTTTTTTGAAATTTAGTTTATTTTCTCCATATAAAAATGAAATATTCTTTTGGAACTATATTTTTGCTACTAAAAGTGCTAAAAGTAAAGTTATCTTTGTAAAATAGCAAATAAAAACTGACAAAATACTACAAATACACCAAAAATTTTACATTAATGAATACAGAATTAACATAATTTTAAATTTAACTAATTTCTCTTTACAATCATTTAACATAATGATATAATAACTTCATACGATTAAAACTAAAAAACACGGAGGAATTTTATGACGACATTCGATATTTTTATTCAAGTGTTAACAATGTTCGGTGGTCTGGGCTTATTCTTATATGGAATGAATATGCTCGGAAATAATCTTGAGAGGATTTCTGGAGGAAATTTAGAAAAATTTTTGGAAAAAATCACAAGTAATATTTTTCTTGGCGTCTTAGTTGGTGCTTTAGTAACCGCAGCGATACAAAGTTCGTCGGCAACAACAGTTATTGTTGTAGGACTTGTTAATGCAAAAATTTTGAAACTAAAAAGTGCTATTGGCGTTATCATGGGTGCAAATATTGGTACAACAGTTACAAGCCAAATTCTTAGACTTATGGATTTAGAGAGTAACGATAATGTTAGCGTTGTTCTGGAGTTTATTAAGCCTACAACTTTTACCCCTATCATTATTCTTGCTGGCATAATTTTGTATATGTCAACAAAGAACAAAAAGAGAAAAATTATTGCAGAGATAATGCTTGGCTTTGGTATTCTTTTCAACGGAATGTTTATCATGACAGATGCAATTTCTCCTCTTAAAGACTTAGAGATTTTCAGCACGATTTTCGAAACACTCACAAACCCTGTTTTAGGTGTTGCGGTTGGTGCTATTGTTACGGCAATTTTGCAAAGTTCGTCTGCGTCGGTTGGTATTTTGCAGGCTCTTGCATCCACAGGTGCAATTACATATTCTTCGGCATTTCCAATTATCATGGGACAAAACATTGGTACTTGCGTAACTTCTCTTCTTTCAAGTATCGGTGCAAGCGTTAATGCAAGAAGAGCAGCGATGGTTCACTTGTATTTCAATGTTTTGGGTACGGTTGTTTTCTTATCTGCTGTTTATATAATTCAGTATACTGTCGGTTTTAGTTTTTGGGGCGACCCAATTGATACAGCAGGCATAGCAAATTTCCATACATTGTTTAACATAGTTGTCACACTTGCCCTCATTCCTTTTGCTGGACTTCTCGAGAAACTTGCGATTAGTACAGTTAGTTCAAAACAAGATAAATCACAAAGTTCTCACGAGGATATGCTCGAGAGCATGAGTGGTTTAGATGATAGATTTATCAATGTTTCTCCTTCACTTGCAATTTCAAAATGTTCAGATGTTGTTGTTTGCATGGGCGAATATGCGAAGCTAAATTTTGTTGAAAGTTTTGAGATGTTCAAAAAATACGATGATAAAAAAGTAGATATTATACATCAAAGAGAAAACACAATCGACAAAATGGAAGACAAGCTTAACAGCTATTTGCTAAAATTGTCCGAGAGTGATTTGTCTGACCTTGAGAGTAAACATATCACACAGTTGATTAAACTTTTAACAGAGTTTGAGAGAATTGGAGATTACGCTATCAACCTTATTGAGCTTGCGGAAAATCTTTCTGATAAAAAAATGAAGTTCTCGGATAAAGCTTATCAAGAGCTAGGTATAGTATATTCGGCTGTTGAAGAGGCTATTGAGATGGCTGTTGAGTGTTACAAAAACACAGACCTTGCGATTGCAGCGAGAATTGAACCGCTAGAAGAAACGGTCGATTTGATGCAAGATGGACTAAAAAACAAACATATCGAAAGGCTAAAAAATGGCAAATGTGCTATTGAGTCTGGTTTAACTTTCCTTGATGTTCTCACAAATGTAGAGAGAATTTCTGACCACTGCTCAAATATCGGCGTTTATGTTATCGGTTATGAATATAATTTTGATAACATGAACAAGCATGAATATATTAGAACGCTACACGATAGTCAATCAGATAGCTACACCTTGGCACTTGATGCATATAACAACAGATATGTTTCAAAATTGAATATATAGATTGCAAAAAAACTTCCACAGTTCAAAAAAATTGTGGAAGTTTTTAGTTATTGCCTAAACAATTTTGCCCATGCAAAAAGAACGGCAAAACAGAAAAGGCTGACGAAAAATAATAAGCGAAAACTTATTTGAAAAGTAAAAATTAGTCCTAGCAACAGCAAAACTAAATAGATAAAAATTTCTAAAATAATCATAGACACAATTCCAGAAATTCTCAAAACTGCTTTTGTTTCTTTATCCATAAAAAAACCTCGTTTCTGCACATATAATAATAAGTATATGGCAGGAAACGAGGTTTTTATAACAATTATTATTCAATTACTC
>JAWXUN010000072.1:0-8074 GCA_044426425.1 Clostridia bacterium
ATTTTGGTTTGGCAATGTTTTTACCACAACATTTTGATTTTGATTTGGCAATGTTTTTATTGGTGCAGGTTTTGTTTCCGTTTCAACTTGCTCCACTTCTCTAGGTTTTTTATCAAAAGAAGATCTTATTTTTCCGAACAAACCTCCATTTGATACGCCTAAAACTTGATCTTGTTTTTTGCCTACCGAGTTCAAGCTTTTTTGAATACCATTCAATTTATTTTCCGACATTAATTAACCTCCGTAAATTATTTTTTTTCGTTTTTATTTTCTATTTTTAAATCCGTACAACAAACAATCTATATAATTGTACCCTTAAATTGCAATAAAGTCAATACATGATTGTATTTATCGTTTATTATTGCCAAAAATATCTTTAAAAAATATATTTTTAGAAACATTTTTATATTTTTTTCAATTTTCTATTGCAAAGTATACCATTTTGGTATATATTAATATAAGAGAGAAATATTCTTCACAAAAAACGAAAGGAAGTTTTTAATATAATGAATAAATTTGTTTATGCTGATAACGCAGCCACAACGGCTGTTTCAAATGATATTCTAAAATCCATGATGCCTTATTTCATCGAGGAATACGGCAATCCGTCTAGCCTATATAGCATTGGTTCTAACGCTGCCGATGCTGTGAGTCAAGCAAGAGAAAAAGTCGCCAAGGCTCTTGGTGCAACAGCGAACGAAATTTATTTTACTGGTTGCGGAACAGAGAGTAACAACTGGGCGATAAAGTCTACTGCAAAAAAACTTTTTAAACAAGGCAAAAATCATATCATAACTTCAAAGTTTGAGCACCACGCTGTTTTGCACGTCTGCGAAACACTTGCGAAAGAGGGCTTTGAGATAACGTATTTAGATGTTTATGAGGACGGAATAGTAAGACTAGAAGACCTCGAGAACGCAATTACGGACAAGACTGCTCTTGTGTCTATCATGACAGCAAATAACGAGATTGGCACAGTTCAACCAATTGCCGAAATCGGTGCAATTTGCAGAAAAAACAAAGTTCTTTTCCACACTGATGCTGTACAAGCTGTTGGAAAAATGGATATTGATGTTGTAAGAGATAATATTGATATGTTGTCTTTAAGCGGTCACAAACTCCATGCACCAAAGGGCATAGGTGCTCTTTATGTCAAAAAAGGCGTAGTACTCCCAGCACTGTTAGAGGGCGGAGCACAAGAACGCAGAAAACGTGCAGGAACAGAGAATGTTCCGTATATCGTGGCTCTTGGAACTGCGGTTGAAACTGCCGTTGCAAACATGGAACAAACAAACAAAAAGCTGAAAGCTATGCAAGACAGATTGATAGAAAAGGCTTTAAAGATAGATAAAAGCCGTTTAAACGGTCACAGAGAAAAAAGATTAGCAGGAACAGTTAACTTTTGTTTTGAGGGCATAGAGGGCGAGTCTTTGCTACTTATGCTTGATATGAAAGGTATCTGTGCATCATCTGGTTCAGCTTGCACAAGTGGTTCGCTAGACCCAAGCCATGTATTGTTATCAATTGGTTTGCCACACGAAGTAGCACATGGTTCACTAAGACTAAGTTTTTCGGATAATAATACAGAAGAAGATGTAGATTATATAATAAACGAACTAATACCAATAGTAGAAAGATTACGTTCAATCTCACCACTATGGGACAGCATAATGAAAAAGGAGAATAACAATGGCATATAGTAAAAAAGTAATGGAGCATTTCGCAGCTCCTAAGAATGTAGGCGAATTAGCAGATGCAAACGGCATAGGCGAGGTAGGCAATTCAAAATGTGGCGATATCATGAGAATGTATATCAAGGTAGAAGATAACATTATCAAAGACGTAACATTTATGACTTATGGTTGTGGAGCAGCAATTGCAACAAGTAGCATGGCGACAGAACTAGTTAAAGGCAAATCAATAGAAGATGCACTAAAACTAACAAACCAAGCAGTAGTAACAGCACTAGAGGGATTACCTCCAGTAAAATTACACTGTTCTGTTTTGGCTGAACAAGCAATAAAAGCAGCAATTTCTGACTATTACACAAGACAGGGCATAGACCCAACTCTTTTTGTTGGCGAGCTAGAAGACCACTGCCACGACTGCGAATGTGAGGGCGAAGAATAATATGGATTTTATGAAATTCAAAAGTGGAACAGATATAAGAGGAGTTGCAAGTGAAGGTGTAGAAGGACAACACATTGACCTTACAGATGATGTTATAAAAGCTATCACTGGTGGATTTCTGAGTTGGTGCGAGGACAAGCTTGGCAAAAAATCTAGCGACATGAAAATATCAGTAGGGCATGACTCAAGAATATCAGCAGACAGAATAAGCACAGCGATGAAAGAGGTATTTGTATCTCACGGAGTAAAAGTATATGACACAGGTTTGTCATCAACTCCGTCAATGTTCATGTCAGTGCTAGAACTTCCTTGTGATGCATCAGTGCAAATCACAGCGAGCCACCACCCATTCAATAGAAATGGCCTGAAGTTTTTTACAAAAGACGGTGGACTAGAAAGCTATGATATAAGCAAAATTCTTGAGAATGCACAGGAAAATATCTATCCAGAAAAAGCAGAAAATGGCGAGATTATCCCATGCGATTATATGAAAAAATACGCAGAAAACTTAAGAGAAATGATAAAAAAAGCTGTTAACTCACAGGACTATAACAAACCGCTAAACGGCTTTAAGATAGTTGTAGATGCAGGCAATGGTGCAGGTGGATTTTATGCAAATGAGGTTCTAAAAGAACTTGGTGCAGATACAACTGGTAGCCAATTCTTAGAGCCAGACGGAATGTTCCCTAACCATGTTCCTAACCCAGAGGACAAAAAGGCTATGCAATCAATTTGCAACGCAACATTAAATTCTGGTGCAGAACTAGGCGTAATTTTTGATACAGATGTTGACAGAGGTGGTGCAGTTGGTGCAGACGGCAAAGAAATCAACCGCAATACACTAGTAGCAATAGCATCAGCAATAGCACTAGAGGGCAACGAGGGCGGAACAATTGTTACGGACTCGATAACTTCGGACGGCTTAAAAGACTATATTGAAAATCAACTAGGTGGCAAGCATCACAGATTTAAACGTGGCTATAAAAATGTAATCAATGAGGCTATCAGACTGAACCAAGAGGGCATAAACTGCCCACTTGCGATAGAAACAAGTGGCCATGCAGCCATGAGAGAAAATTATTTCTTAGATGACGGAGCGTATCTAGTAACAAAAATAATCATAAAAATGGCAGAACTTAAAAAGCAAGGGAAAGACCTGAACTATTTAATTTCAAGCCTTGAACACGCAAAAGAAGAAGAGGAAATACGTTTTCCGATAACAGCAGAAAATTTTAAAGAAATCGGCGAAAAAGTTATAGATGAATTAGAAGAATACGCTCTAGCAAACGGATACAAAGTCGCAGATGATAACCGTGAGGGAATAAGAATTTCATTCGCTAACGGCTGGCTACTGCTTAGACTCAGCGTACACGACCCAATTATGCCACTGAATATAGAGAGCAACAAAGTTGGCGGAGTAGAAGAAATAAAAGAAAAACTAAAGGTATTTTTAAACGAAAAGAAATACCAAAACCTAGATATATCAGCGATTGGGTGATTGGGTAATTCACAATTCACAATGCACAATTCACAATTATTGTGAAATCCTTACGGATTTTTTGAATGTAGGGTGGGGGCTTGCTCCCACCGTGGGTTCACAATAAATGTTGCATGGTGCAATTTGTAGGGAACGGTGCCCCCATCGTTCCGCTTTGGGACTAATAAATTATAAATTTTGTTATTTATATGGGGTGTTTATTGCACGAAACATATTTTTTTGGGATAATTGTTCCTCGCCCTCGGACAACCGCAAGGATTGTCCCTACGATATTGAGGGGACATATCATTAAACCCTCGGAAGGAGCAAGCCCCTTCCCTACACTGAAAGTTCTGAAATTCCCAACGATATAAAAACAAACGAAAAACGAGGTAAAGTATGGAATTTGAAAATGAAAATATAGACTATAACGCTCAGTCGGCAGGGGTTTTGCCTATGAGTTACGAGGCGGAGCAGTCTGTTTTGGGTGCTATACTCCTCGAGCCTGACTGTCTTGCGACTGTTGCAGAGATTTTGCCAAAAGTTGAGTTTTTTCATGGTAAAAACAATCAGATAATCTATGCGGCAATGCTGGAGATGTTCACACTTGGCAGACCTGTTGATTTTATTACAATACTAGATTATTTGCAGGCAACTGGCGAGTTTAACGAAGAGTCGAGCAAGGTTTATTTAACACAGCTTGCTCAGATTGTTCCAGCTATTTCAAACATAGAGCACTATGCAAGAATTGTTAAAGACAAATATGATTTAAGAAATCTAATTTTAGCGGCAAGAGGTATTCTCTCTGATGTTAACGAGGGTGTTGGAACAACAACAAACCTACTTGACAGTGCCGAGCAAAGAATATATGATATTCGCCAAGGCAAAAGCACACAGGGTCTGACAAGAATTAACCAAGTTTTGCTTGAAACCTACGAAAAATTGGACATACTAAATTCGCCAGAAGCTGATTTGTATAGAGGTATTGGCACAGGAATTGGCGAGCTAGACAAAACTATCACTGGCCTAAATCGTTCTGACTTAATTATTTTGGCGGCTCGTCCTGGTATGGGTAAAACTAGTTTTGCCCTAAATATCGCAAGACACGCTTCTGTTAATGAGGGCAGAACTGTTGCTTTTTTCTCTTTGGAAATGTCAAAAGAACAGCTTGGTGCAAGAATGCTCTCGACAGAGTCAATGGTTGAGAGTAGCAAGATGAGAACTGGAAAGCTAGATGACAGCGAATGGACAAGGCTGATTGAGGGCGGAGATATTTTGGGAAAAGCAAATCTGTATTTTGACGACACACCGGGCATAACAACGCCAGAGATGAAAGCGAAACTTAGGCGATTAAAAGGTGTGGATTTGGTTGTTATCGACTATTTGCAATTGATGAGCAGTGCAAAAAAAATTGACAACCGTGTTCAAGAAATTTCTGAAATTACAAGAAACCTAAAAATCTTGGCAAAAGAACTAAGTGTGCCAGTTATCGCTCTTTCACAGCTTGCTCGTTCTAGCGAAAAGCGTAACGACCACAAACCAGTTCTCTCTGACCTTAGGGATTCTGGTTCGATTGAGCAAGATGCCGACATCGTTCTTTTTCTATATAGAGAAGCATATTATGGTTCGGATAAACCAGTTGATGGCGACGATAACCAAAACAAAAGTGAATGTATAGTTGCGAAAAACCGCCACGGCGAGTCTAGGTCTGTGCCACTGCATTGGCAAGGCGAGTTCACAAGATTTACATCACAGGAGTACACAAGGGATGAATAATCTTGTTTTAGAAAAACTAAATGAGGCTGATAAAATAATTATCGGTCTTTCTGGTGGGGCAGACTCGGTTGCTTTGACACATATTTTATATAAACTTTTTACAGAAAAAAAGATTTTTTGCATACACATAAATCACCAAATTAGAGGTGAAGAGGCTATGCGAGATGAAAATTTTGTGAGAGAATTTTGCAAAACTTTTGGTATTGATTTAGCTGTAAAAACTTTTGATGTGCCAAAAATTGCAAAAGAAAAAAACCAAGGCACAGAAGAATGTGCAAGAAATATTAGATACGAATGTTTCCATAGTCTTTGCGGAGAAAACGATGTAATTGCAACGGCTCACAATCAAGATGACAATGCAGAAACAGTGATTTTTAATCTCGTTCGTGGCACAGGGCTAAAGGGTCTTGCGGGTATTCCTTTTGTAAGAGGAAAAGTTTTGCGACCTGTTTTGGACAAAAGCAGAAAAGAGATTGAACAGTATTGCAAGGAAAATAAGCTTGAATTTATACATGATAGCACAAATTTTGAAAACGAATATTCCCGTAACAAGATAAGGAATATCGTTTTTCCTGTTCTTAGAGAAATAAATTCCAAGGCAACTGAAAATATTATGAAAAGTTCAGAAATTTTGACTTGTCTAAACGAAAATATAGAAGAAACAGCAGAGAAGATTTTAGAAAAAGCAGAAGACGAATATGGACTTAAGACAGAAGTGTTGCTAAAGAACAGCGACTACCTAATTAGCGAAACGATAAAGCTGTTTCTTTTGAAAAAGAAAATAAATTCTTATGAATATAAACATATAAAAGAAATAATAAATTGCATAAAAAACACAGGTGCAGTTGTTCTACCTGGTGACATTCAGGTGTCTGTTAAGCAGAAAAGATTAACGGTATATTCTAAAAAAGAATTATACACTGAAGAATATAGTGAAAAAAATGTAATTTTGCAAGAAAATTTACAAAATAATGAGAAAATTAACAATTTGTTATTTAAAAACTTGATAGATTGTGATAAAATAAATGACGGTATTATAATTGGAACAAAGAAAAATGGCGATGTTTTCAGACAAGCAAAAAGAAATGTTAGCAAAACATTAAAAAAACTTTTTAATGAGGCAAAAATTCCAGCTCATTTAAGAGATAAGCTGATTGTTCTAAGAGATGGCGACAAAATTGTATATATAGAAAATTTTGGTGTTGCACAAGATTATTGTGTTGACGAAAAAACAAAAAGATATTATTCTGTTTTGATAGAAAATATAAGGAGAACATAAAAAAAATGGCGGAAAACAAAAATCATTCGGTTGAAAATGACATAAGCGAGGTGCTTTTCACACAGGAGCAATTGCAGGATATTGTCAAAAAAATTGGCAAACAAATAGAAAACGATTATAAGGGTAAAAAACTTATGCTTTTGGGTGTGCTAAAGGGCTCTGTTGTTTTTATGTCTGACATAATGCGAAATGTAGATTTGCCACTAAGAATTGAGTTTATGTCTGTATCTAGCTATGGCTCTGGCGTGACATCTAGCGGTGTTGTTAGAGTTATCAATGATATAAATGTAGATTTAACTGGCTATCATTTGGTTATAATAGAAGATATTTTGGATAGCGGACGAACACTTTCTCATCTTATTAAACATCTCGAAACAAAAGGTGCAGAGAGTATTGAGATTTGCACTCTTTTTGACAAACCAGAAAGACGAGAGGCAGATGTTTATGCAAAATATATCGGTGCAACTGTTCCAGATGCATTTATAGTTGGTTATGGTCTTGATTACGACGAAATATATCGCAATTTGCCTTATATCGGTGTTCTAAAACCAGAGGTTTATGGCGGATAATATGCTTGGCAAAATCCGTTTGGATTTTTTTATTTAATAAATTTTGGAGGAAATAAAATTTGGATAACAATAACAAAAAAACGCTGAAAAATCTGGCACTATATCTTGGTATACCTATTGTTTTATTTTTGATAATAGCTTATGTTTTTGGCGGAGCAGAAACAGCCTCAGAGTATAAATATTCTGATATATTAAACTATTTTGAAACAGACCAAGTTTCGGAATATACACTAGACTTGGGCACGGGGCAAATGATTGTTGTGATTGACGAAGACACAAGCGACGATGTTGCTGGTGTTGCACTGAGCTACGAACTTCCAAGTGTTGCACTTTTTTATGAAGATGTTGCAGACGATATCACAAGGTATAACGAAAATAATCCAGATCAAAAAATGGTGCAAAATGTTCTAAGACCAGAGGAAACAAGTTGGCTTATCACATTGCTACCAACACTTCTTTTGATTGTTGGAATGGTTGTTCTTTGGATGTTTATGTTCAAAAAAATGGGTGCTGGCGGTCAAGCGAATTTTGGAAAAGCTAAAATCAAAGAGCTACAAGACGAAAAAAGGAAAACTACTTTTGCCGATGTCGCAGGTGCTGACGAGGAAAAAGAAGAGCTTGAAGAAATCGTTGAGTTCTTAAAAAATCCAGCAAAATTTAATACCCTTGGTGCAAGAATACCAAAAGGTGTGCTTTTAGTGGGCCCTCCTGGTACTGGTAAAACACTGCTTGCAAGAGCTGTTGCAGGCGAGGCTGGCGTACCTTTCTTCTCAATTTCAGGTTCTGATTTTGTTGAAATGTTCGTTGGTGTTGGTGCATCTCGTGTTAGAGATTTGTTTGACA
>JAWXUN010000073.1:0-8052 GCA_044426425.1 Clostridia bacterium
CAAAGCTAATGACAAAAGCATGGAGATAACCTCTTTTTTTAAAAATTTGATAATGAAGAGTTGCGGTGAAAATTTTGTTATTTTCGTGTATGGTGGGGGATTTATTAATTGATAATTGATAATTGATAATGACTGTGAAATCCTTGCGGATTTTTTGAATGTAGGGTTGGGGCTTGCTCCAACCGTGGGTTTAACAATTTTTATAAAAAAATCGTAGATTTTCACCACAATTGTGAATTATGAATTGTGAATTGTGAATTAAATCTCTTAACTCTTCACTTTTACTTATGTTACCGACCCCCTACATTAACCCACATCAAGCTCCAGTTAGTTCTTCATAAGAGCTATACAGGCTGTGGTATAGTCCTTTTTTTGCCATAAGTTCTTTGTGAGAGCCTTTTTCTTCTATGCCGTTTTCTGTTAACACCAAAATAACAGTTGCGTTTTTGATTGTTGTAAGTCTGTGTGCGATTGTAAAAGTTGTTCTTCCTTTAGAGAGTTTTTCTAAAGAAGCTTGTACAATTTTTTCGCTTTCGTTATCAAGAGCACTTGTTGCCTCGTCCAAAATTAGAATAGGTGGATTTTTCAAAAATGCTCGTGCAATGCTAATTCTTTGTTTTTGTCCGCCAGAAAGCTTAACGCCACGTTCGCCAACATAAGTGTCGTATCCGTCTTTAAGCTCCATAATAAAGTTGTGAGCACCAGCTTTTTTTGCAGACTCAATAATTTCTTCTTTGCTAGAGTTTGGCTTTCCGTACATAATGTTTTCTAAAACAGTGCCAGAAAATAGATATACATCTTGTTGAACAAAGCCGATGTTGTTTCTTAGCGACTCTAGTTTTAGATCTCTGATATCTTGTCCGTCAATTAAAATTTCGCCTGATGTAATGTCGTAAAATCTTGGGATAAGGTTGCACATTGTGCTTTTTCCGCCACCAGATGGGCCGACAAGAGCGACATTTTCGCCTGCTTTAACCTTTAGTTTAATGTTAGAAAGAATAGTTTTGTCATAGTCAAGATAATTGAAACTTACATCATTAAACTCAATGTTTCCTACTACATTTTTGAGTTCTTTTGCGTTTTCTTTGTCTTTTATATCAACTTCTGTGTCGATAATTTCGTAAAATCTTTCAATACCTGTCATGCCACGTTGGAACTGTTCAGAGAACTGAACAAGAGTTCTGATAGACTCAATAAGCGTTGTGACATACAAAAGATAAGCCATGAAATCTGCAACAGAAACATAACCATTCATCATAAAGATAGAACCGAAAAATATCACGCTTATGTACATCAAGCCATCAAAAAATTTGTTGCTCGCCTGAAATCCACCCATAAACATATAGGATAGGCTTTTGATTTTAAGAAAAGCGTTGTTGCCCTCTTCAAATTTTGCTTTTTCCAAATCTTCGTTCGCAAAAGATTTTACAACACGAACACCAAGCATACTGTCCTCAACTTGTGCGTTAATCTCTCCTAGTTGAGTTCTTTGTCTTCTAAAAATAGCTTTCATCTTTCCGCTAAAAATAGAAGCACAGATAAGCATAACAGGCAAAACTGCAAACATAATCAAAGTAAGCTGAAGGTTCATAGATGCAAGAATTAAAAAGCTTGCTATAATTTTGATAGTAGAAATAAATATTTCTTCTGGACAGTGGTGAGCAAACTCTGTGATATCGAACAAATCAGTTGTAATTCTGGACATAATTTGACCGATTTTTGTGTTGTCATAAAAAGTGAAAGAGAGTTTTTGGAGATGACTGAACAAATCAGTTCTCATTTCTGTTTCAATTTTTGTACCCATAACATGACCGATTGAGTTCATAAAAAATGTTGCGGCTGTGTCGATAATTCTTAGTACAAGGTAAATACCGCTTGTTGCCAAAATAACTTCTATGGTGAGTTTGGATACATCTTCGATAGCTATGTCTGTTAGATATCTAATAATCAGTGGCAAAGCCAAAGCACAAACAGTTGTGAGAGATGCACAAACAAGGTCGAATATAAAAGTCCCCATGTGTTTTTTGTAGTATGGTATAAATCGTCGTAAGTTCCCCTTTTTTTTCATTTCTTTTCCTCCTAAAAAATTCGTTCGTATACTATTATATACCTTTTTTATAAAACAATCAAGATTTAATTTGATAACTATTGCAAATTTAATTTATCTTTAGTATAATAATACTAAAACCATGCTAATATTTTGGTTAGTACAAAAAAATTAGGAGAATAACATGAAAAAATTTGAGGGTATATACCTTTTTTCTGATATAGACGGCACACTTTCTTCTGAAAAAAATAATATTCCAGAAAAAAATTTGAATGCAATTAATTATTTTATAGAAAACGGCGGAACTTTTTCTGTTGCCACTGGGCGATATTTTGGCGATTTAGATGTTCTTGCAAATATCCCAATCAACGGCCTTTGTATATTGAATAACGGTGCAAGTGTCTATGATTATCAAAACGACAAAGAACTTTTTTCACTTAAAATGACAGACAAAACAGCAGATATTATAATAGATTATTGCCAAAAAAGCGACGACTTAGGGCTTGTTGTAATAAACAAAAATGGCTATACTACTGCGATTATTGACGAAAAAAACAGACCGATTTTTCACGATAGATATCCAGTGGATAAAATAGAAAATCTCAAAAAACCTTATCACAAACTTTTGATAGTGGTAAATAATCAGAACGCAAAGAGGGTTCTTTTGGACTTGGAAAAAATGAATTTGACAGATGCAAGCTTTGTGCGTACAGGAGAATTTTCGATAGAAGTTCTCGCAAATAATGTGAGCAAGGGCAATGCTTTTCTCAAAATTTGTGAGATGAAAAACATAGAAAACAACAAGACTTTTTTTGTTGGCGATAGTTTTAACGACACAGAGCTGATGCGTGTTGCTGGTTTTTCGGGCTGTGTTTGCGAGAGTGACCCAGAGGTGCAAAAGTGTGCCGACACTGTTATGTGCAGTTTTTCAGAGGGTATCGTTGCAAAAATGGTAGAGCATATAGAAAGTATTTTGTGAGGTATTTATGGAAAAAATTTATGATATTTTAAAAGACGGCATACACTCGGCTGTGATAAGTCAAAAGCAAAAAAATGTTGATGTTTTATACAACAAAATTGAGATAAAGAGTTTTTTAAAAGCAGAGCAAACAATGTTTCAGTTTTGCTTTGTGCACGACAAAAAAGTCATTCATCAAAATGTTGATATAGACGAGGCGGTAGAGATTATTGCAGAAAAAATGACGAACGAGTTTTTTCAGTGCATTATTTTTGCAAAAGAAAACGATGTGCATATAACATCTTTTGGCAAAAAGTTTAAGTTAAAAAAAACAGCACCAACTAAAAAACTAGAAAACATAAGTCACGATAAAAAGAAAAACTATATAATTCACGAGGACGAAGCGGCAGATTTTTTGATTGAGCTTGGTGTTTGTACAAAAGAGGGAAAACTCAAAAAAGACAAGTACCCAAAATTTAGACAAATTAACAAATACCTAGAGTTTATCGACGCATTAAAAGGCAGTTTTCCTAAAAATAGAACTATAAAAATTGTTGATTTTGGCTGTGGAAAGGCATACCTAAGCTTTGCGTTGTACTACTACCTAACAAAAAAACTTGGCTTAAGTGCAGAGGTTTTGGGACTAGACCTAAAAAAAGATGTTGTAGAGCATTGCCAAAAACTTTCGGATACTCTCGGCTATACAGGCTTGAATTTTAAGACTGGTGACATTGGCGAATATCAAAGTGAAGAGGGTTTTGACATGGTAATCTCTCTACACGCTTGCGACACTGCAACAGACGAGGCATTGTATAAGGGCTTTCTTTGGAAAAGCAAAATTATTCTTGCTGTGCCTTGTTGTCAGCACGAGCTTAACCCTCAGCTTAAGAGCGAAACAAACTCCTCAATCTTGCGTTTTGGACTTATGCGAGAGAGAATTGCAACTATCATCACAGATACCTCAAGGGTTTTGTTGCTAGAGTCTGTTGGCTATAAATGCGAAATGGCGGAGTTTATAGACATGGAGCACACACCAAAAAATGTACTTCTAAAAGCGACATACACAGGTAAAAAAAGCGAAAAAAGCCTGAATGAATTTAAAAAACTAAAAGAAGAATGGAAATTTGAGCAACGTCTGGATACTTTGTTGAATAAATAAAAAAAGCTGATACTTGTAAAAAAGTATCAGCTTTTTAAGCGGTGAAAGTCAATGAATAGCAATTTGTTTATTTCGCTGTTGCTTTGTTTTCTAAATTGCTAAACATCATATTTGTGATTATTTTTTCTGGATACAATAATTCCAAAATAGAATTTTTAATTATGTTCAAGCCGTTCAAAAGGCTCTCGTCACTTATAGTAAGTGCTGGCATGATTTTTAGAACATTGTTATTTCTGCCTGCACGTTCAGCGATAAGCTTGTTTTCAAAACATTTTGCAACCAAGTCTTTGGAGATTTCTCCAACTTCGTTAAAATCAATTCCCCACAAAAGTCCGATGCCACGAGTTTGGATTTTTTCGTGAAGTGGTTTTATCTCTTTTTCCATGAAATTTTTCACGATTTCGCCTTTGCGTTTTGTTTCTTTTTCAATTTCCTTCTCAAGCATAAACTCAAGTCCAGCTTTTGCAGCGACTATTGCAATTTGGTTGCCACGGAATGTTCCAGTGTGCTCTGCTGGTGCCCATTTGTCTATCTCTGGTTTTAGCAAGACGAGCGAGAAAGGAAAACCGTAAGCACCGATTGACTTTGCAACTGTGACCATGTCTGGTTTAATTCCAGCACGTTCAAAAGAAAAAAACCAACCACTTCTTGCACAGCCACATTGAATATCGTCTACAATCAACAAAATTTCGTTGTCTTTGCAGAGTTTTGAGAGTTTTTGCAAATATTCGACTTCCAAAGGATAGACTCCGCCGTCTGTTTGAATTGTTTCTATCACAATAGCAGCTGGCTTTGCAACACCTGAGTGGTCGTCGCTTAAGAGTGTTTCTATGTATTTAATTGTGTCAAGCTCTGGGAACATATAAGGGGCAGGGATGTGCGTTACGTTGTTTAGTGGAACACCAGCGGCTGCTCTGCCATCTCTGTCCGATGTTAGGGCGAGCGAGCCCAAAGTCATGCCGTGAAAAGCACCCATCAAGGCAAAAATTTCTGTTCTGCCAGTAACTTTTCTTGCGAGTTTCACAGCTGCTTCAACAGCGTTTGCACCAGTTGGGCCAACGAATTGAAGTTTGTAGTCTAAATCTCTTGGAATTAAAACTTTTTCCTCAAAAAAATCTATAAAATCTCTTTTTGCACTTGTGTACATATCAAGCGAATGCATGATGCCGTCGTCCATTATATAGTCAAGGATTTTTGCCTTGATATAATCGTTGTTGTGTCCGTAGTTTACAGAGCCAGCACCACAGAAAAAGTCTATGTACTTTTCGCCCTCTTCGTTTACCATAAATTCATTTTTTGCTTTATTAAAAACAGTCGGATAGCTACGGCAGTATGATCTAACTTCCGATTCGTATTTTTCAAAACTTTTCATATTTGACCTCTTTTCAAATAATTAACAATTTAACATATATTTATTTACAATGATATCACAATTACATCATAAGTGAAATTATACCACTTAATTTTACATATTACAAGTGAATTCATAATTTCTTTACAGAAAAACAATGAAATTTGTCGGATTTTATGGAATTTTATATAAACTTGTAAAAGAAAATTGACTTTTAGAATTTAGTTTGATATAATTTTAAATAGTTACCATAATTTTATTGCAAAGAAAGGCAAATCACATTAAAAAGTTAATGTGAAATAAGTTGAAAAATGAACATTAAATACATAGCAAGAATTTTGTCTGGTGCAAAATTTTCTAGATTAAGTAAAGTTGTAAGCGAAGTAAAAGATGTGTCTAAAAAAGGCAAATTGTCGATATATTTTGATATTATAATCTGTGGGTTTAAATATGGTGCTGGCTATAACGATTATCAGATTTTTGAGTTTTATAACATGAATTCTAGCGAAAGAAAAACATATATGACAAGGGTGAAGAACAAAAAGCTAATTACGCTTTTAAACAACCCAGAATATTCGGATATTTTTTCTCACAAGGGAAAATTTAGAGAATATTTTTCGGACTTTCTCGGACGTGAAACAATGGATTTAAAAGATTGTAACTTTGAGGAATTTAAAAAATTTATTGCTGGAAAAGAATTTATTATCGCAAAACCATATTTGGGAGAAAGTGGAAAAGGTATCGAAAAAATAGAAATTCAATCCTTTGAAACACCAAATAAATTATATAAATATCTGCGTTCTGATGAAAAATGTTTTGGACTTATCGAAGAAGTTATCGAGCAACACGATGCATATAATAAGATTTATCCGTTTGCACTCAACTGTTTTAGGTTTGTTACGATTTTAAAAGACGGAGAAGTTTATCCGATTTATGCCGTGTTTAAAATGGGGAATAACGGTCATTTTGTAGATAACTTAGAAAATGGCGGGCTTGTTTGCCATTTTGATATAAAAACACATAAACTTTCTGCTTACGGCCATAATTCCAATAGAGAAAAATACACAGAGCACCCATATACAAAAATTAAATTTGAAAATTACGAATTGCCAAATTTTGACGAAGTTATAAAACTTGTCAAAAAAGCGGCTTTGGTTGTTCCACAAATGAGATATATCGGTTGGGACGTTTGTATGTCTAAAACAGGGCCACTTATTATCGAGGGAAATAATTATCCAGCTTACGACTTTCCACAATTGCCAGACCCAGATGCAAAGAGAATTGGGCTTTTAGCAAAGGTTCAAAAAGTTTTAACAGATTTTAAATGATAAAAAACCGCTACTCAAAAAAATTGAGTAGCGGTTGATTTTTGTGTAAAAATATTATTTAACTGTTATTTCGATTGTTTCAGAAGAAATGTCGCCAACAATAGCCTTAACTTTGATAGTTCCTGTTTCTTTACCTTGAAGAATTAACATTGCACGGCCTTTGCTTGTGATGATTTCGTCATTTTGATATGTTTGGAAGTTTTCGGAAGAACCGTTGTCAACGCCCATGTTAATATATGCACCCTCAAGTTCAAATTTAACTTTTTGTTCGTTGTTTGGTAAACGAGTTCCGTTTTCGTCTGTTACGATAACTTCTATATGAGCGGCACTGTCGTAGTCAGTCGAAAGCTCTTTTTTGTCGCTGATAATGTCAATTTTAGCAAAATCATTTGCAGTTTTAATTGCAAATTCAATTGTTTCGTCACCTTTTTTAGCAATAGCCTTAATCTCGCCAGCTTCAAAAGGAATAATCCATTTACCAGCTTTGTCAACGCAGTCGCTTACAGTAACAGTTCTTTGCTCTTTTCCGTTTACATACAATGTTACTTCGTCGCAGTTTGTGAATGACTCAATATAGATTTCTTCGCCCTCTTCGTAGTTCCATGTTTCTAGCATATGTGCCTTGTTTGCACGTTTAACCCACATCTCGCCAGGCACTTTTTCAACTGGAACACCGTTCTCGTCATTTTTAAATAAACAAGTAGAAGCAGGTGCTGTTGCAAGATAAACACTTGGTTCTTGTGACCACCATGCTTTTGTTGCATAATAATTTGCACGTTTAAAAGCTGCAAAGTCAAGCATTGAGCCAGCGTTGCCACGTCTGAGATAGTCAGACCTTGTAGCCTCGCCCATATATGCAACGCCAGTCCAAATAAATACACCAGCGACATAATCTTTGTCTAACATATAGTGGTAGTCAAACCAGTTTCCGCCTGTTTCTGAACCTTGAATTGCTTTTTGTGGATAGTTATCGTGGAAGTGTTTATACATTGGACCTCTATGGCTAAATCCGACAACATCGAGTGCGTCTGTATAGCCAATTTCGTAGCTTAGAGATGGAACAACGCAGTTTGAAACAACAACACGAGATTTATCTAGTTCTTTTGTCCAAGTTGCAAGGTCGTTAGCTGTTTTTGCAATTTCATAAGGGTCTTCTGGAACTTGTTTGATTGCTTCTCTTATTTCTTCAATTGAATTAGGAGGTAAATC
>JAWXUN010000074.1:0-8013 GCA_044426425.1 Clostridia bacterium
AATGCCAACAAATACAGGACTTATCCGTGGTGCTGGCGATGTAAAATACGTTATGATAATGGACGCAATAAGCATATATGCAATAACTTTGCCACTGTCATTTATTATGGCTTTTGTGGTTAAAGCCGAACCACTTATTGTGTTAATTTGCCTAAATTCCGACCAAGTTTTCAAATGTATCCCTGCATTTATCAAGTCTAACTTTGGAAAATGGGTACATAAATTAACAGATTAAATTTTTTTGAAAGGACGTCACAAAAAAAGTGACATTTAATATTATGAACGATAAAGAAATAGGCGAAATCAGAAGACGCTTTAAAATAGACAGAACCAACATCAACAGCATTTTTGGCTGTTATGTTAATGACAGAAGAGAGATAATTTCTCAATTTGAGCAATCTATGTTCAATATTCAAGAAAACGAGAGAGAAATGTATCTGAATTTGTTAAAAAAAGTGCTAACTGGCACACTTAACAAAAACCTTTTAGACATATCATTTACAACAAAACAAACAATGGACTCAGAAGAACACAGCCTGCTTATGCGACTCAAAGATTCTTCTTTAAAAGAGGACGAAGCACTGACAGAACTATATACAAAAATCATCGAAAGCGTGATGATTGAGGGAAATTATTTAATTCTTATAGCTAGTGAAAAATACGATGTTGGCTATAAATCAAAAGATGGCGGAAGCTTTTCCGAGGCATCTGACACAGTTTTTAATTATTTTATTTGTGCACTTTGCCCTGTCAAAGAGTCCACCGCCTCACTAGAGTTTGAGCCAACAGAGAACATTTTTCAAAACAGTGGCACAAGTTATAAGGTAAATTCGCCTTCTATTGGCTTTATGTTCCCTTGTTTTGACGATAGAGGAACAAATATTCACAACGCACTTTTCTATACAAAATCAAGCACTGATAACCACCCAGAACTGATTGATGTTCTCTTTAAATACGAAAAAGAAATACTATCAGCTGACGGAGAAAAAGAGATTTTTCAAAGTATTTTGTGCGAAACACTAGATGATGAATGTGACCTAGAAACTTTGCAAGCTGTGCAAAACAAGCTTGAGTTCGCCATTTTAGAGCACAAAGAGAGTAAGAACCCAGAACCTATGACAATGGGCAAAAACACTGTTTTAGGTATACTAGAGGACAGCGGTGTCAAAGATGAAAAGGTTGAGAATTTTTCTAAATTATATGACGAGCAATTTGGAAAAACAACTGCAATTAACCCAAAAAATATTATAAATGAAAGACAATTTGAGGTTAACACACCAAATGTCATCATAAAAGTCAAGCCAGAGTTTAAAGAACTGATAGAAACAAGAATAATAGACGGCAAAAAATACATATTAATAGATGCAGAAAACGCAGTAGAAGTAAACGGCATCGCAATAGATATCAAAGACTAAAAAAATAGGACTGTCACTTTTTCGTGACAGTCCACATTTTTGCTATGTCATAATTAGCAGCAAGTATTTGCACAGCCACCGCAGTTGTTACCACAACCACCACAGTTACCGCCAAAACCATTGCCACAGCATAGAAGGATAAGGATTATAATGATAATCCAAGAGCATCCACCACCGAAACAGTTCATAATGTGTACCTCCTTTTTTATTTATAACACATACTATGCATATAACAAAAAATGTGTTACAAAGAGAAAATTCATATTTAATACTACATATTTATATTGACTTTTTAAGCTATAAGTTGTACAATTAAACAAAATAAAAGTTTGGAGAAAAATGATGAAAAAAATATTTTTAGCAATCGTATCAGTTGCAATATCTTTGGTATGTTTAACAGCCTGCAGTGCTAGTGCAAATTTTGAGGGAACTTGGGAGAGTTCAGCAGTTCAAGAAATAGATTTAGGAATGGACGGATATGACTATTCAATAACATTTGAGATTGTCTTGACATTAGATAGTTCAAATGCATATTCACTTAATATCAAAGCTGGTTCTGATTATCTTACAGATTTTGAAGAAATTCTAGTATCTTATGTTAATGATAACATTCAAGCTATAATGGAATCAGAAGGAATTACTGAAGAAGAAACAATCGCTCTAATTGAAGAGTCTTCAGAAATGAGTATGGAAGAATACCTTGCAGAAACACTAGAGTCCTTTAGTGCTTCAATCCCAGAAGAAGGAACAACAACAACAGGTTCTTACGAAACTAGCGGAAACACTTTGACATTGATTGACGAAACTAGCGGAGAAAGCGTTTTTACAATGGAAGATGGAATTTTAACTACAACAGAAGATAGCTTTGGTGATCTTGAATTTACAAAAACAAATTAAATATTCTCAAGCATAAATAAAAGCTTTTGTCAAGTGCTAATTTTGTAATTGTGCATTATTTTATTCGTCCTAGTTTAAATTTTTTAAATATGTTATACTATATTCATCAAAAAAAATTTATAAAAGGGGAATTTATTATGAATAAGACAACAGCTATTTTATTGGTATTATTTTTAGGAGAATTTGGCGTTCATAGATTTATGTCAGGCAAAAAAGGAACAGGTATTATCTGGCTATTAACATTTGGTTGTTTTGGTATCGGATACATCATTGACCTTGTCAAAATCATCACAGGCAAATACACAGATATTAACGGTCAACCATGGGGTGTGGACTAATCTTTTTCAAAAAAAACAATTACATAGCTTTTTTAGTATGACAGGTTTTGCCTGTCATACTTTTTTTGTACCAAGATACAAAATTCGACAATTTTTTTATTTCACTTGTGATATAGTTAAATAAATCAGAAATTTAAAAGGAGTGGACAAGCTTTGAAACCACGTTTGACATTAATTTCTACAGAAAAAATTGTATCAAACTCTCAAAATTACATACGTGACTATTCAAAAGAAGATATACAAAGTCTTGCTGATAGCGTAAGGAGATTTGGTTTGATAGAGCCTATTATAGTAAAAAAAAGGAATATTGGCTATGTTGTTGTCTGTGGCGAACGCAGATTTCGTGCTTGCAAAAAAGCAAGACTTCAAAAAATTCCTTGCATAATTGTTGATTACACATTGTTTTTGAGCAATACAATTAATTTTAATGATAATTTTCACATAAAATCTCTTAATTTTATAGAAAAATACATAGCTGTAAAATCATACATAGAAAATTGGAACTTCACTCACGATGAATGTGCCAATATTCTTAATTTAGATGTATACAAAATTGAAAAAATAATGCTACTAGACAAATTGAGCCTAAGGCAACTAGAAATAATAAAAAACTCAAATCTTTCTGAAAAACAAGTGCTAACAGCAATAAAAATTGTAAGTGACGAAGAAAGAGAAAAATTTTTACTTTTTAATATAAGAAAAAACTACAACGATAAACAAACAGAAATGTTATATAAAAAAATGATAGATATAAAAAATGGCAAACAGCTAAAAGGTGTGATAAGTCCAGACTTAAGAGTTTTGCTTAACACAATTAATCGAGCTGTCGAAGCAATGAAAAACAGCGGTATAGAAGTTGACTATGTCAAAACAGACAACGAAGAAAAAGTTGAATGTTTTTTGAATATAAAAAAACCTGTCTTCAGCCTAGAAGACCACTAAAAAAGAGTACGAGAAACCCATTCCCTTATTCATTTCCCACAAGAAAATGCTTCCTTCAAAAAAGGAGGCATTTTCTGCATTTATTTATTGAATTAATAATTAACTTGACAATTTGTCATATTTATGTTTTAATTATAGAAAAGGGAGTAGCTCACGTATATCGTAGGATTTGTCGTCAGTACGGTTGTTTTTTTTGCAACCCGGCATTTTCTGAAAGTAGCAAGACTTTTATTGTTCAGATGCAATAGGTCTTGTTTTTTTGCATCAAAAAAAATTTTTTTAAGGAGAAAATCTCTATGCTATCGTTCGTTATTCTCATTGTTGGCTTTGTCCTGCTCGTTTTTGGTGCAGACAAATTTGTTGAGGGTGCTTCGGCTCTCGCAAAAAAACTTGGTGTCCCTCCAATCATCGTTGGTCTTACTATTGTTGCCTTTGGCACATCAGCCCCAGAACTTGCCGTTAGTATTTCCGCTGGTATGCAAGATGCAAACGAAATTGTACTCGGAAACGTAATGGGTTCAAACATCTTTAACTTGCTTATGGTTGTCGGTTTCAGCTGTATTTTTGCTCCGCTAGTTATCGAAAAATCTCTTCTAAAAAGAGATTGGCCATATTTAATTCTAATCAGCCTTGTTGTTGTTGTCTTGATGTATTTTGGAAACGACATTTCTGCACTAGACGGAATTATTTTGCTTTGTTTCTTTGCTTTTCTTTTGTTTTTACAAATCAAATCCGCACTTAAATCATCAAAATTAAAGCCTGATGAAGAAGAAATTATCGTTAAAATGAGTGGTTTAAAAATTACTTTATATATAATTTTTGGACTAGCTGCTATCATTATAGGCGGACAACTATCTGTTAATGGTGCAACAGACATAGCAAAAATGTTTGGCATTTCAGAAACAATTATCGGACTAACAATCGTGGCAATCGGAACATCACTGCCAGAACTTGTGACATCTGTTGTAGCAACAAAACGTGGCGAAAACGACATCGCTATTGGTAATGTTATCGGTTCTAATATCTTTAATATACTTTTAATTTTAGGTATTTCATCAATCTTTAGCCCAATTGCAATTCAAATGACAGGAATTTATGATGCTCTTATTGTTTTGATAATTACAGTAGTTATGTTCTTGATAGCAAAATTTGCAAAATTCAAATTACCAATCGGTATATCAATGATTTTATGCTACGTTGCATATACTTTTTGGATTATAGTTAGATAAAAAAATAAAAATGTGTGTCACGGTTTCATAACCATGACACACATTTTTTTATTTATTCTTCAGAACTTTCTTCTGTATCTTCTTCAATCTGTGTTATTTCTTCTTCTTCATCGTGTGGTGTTCTTGCAAGGGTCACAACTCTGCTACCCTCCAAAATTCTCATAACCTTAACACCTTTTGATGGTCTTGAACAAATTCTGATTGATTTTGCTTCAATTCTTATAATAATTCCATCTTCAGAAATTAGGATAATATCGTCTTCCATATCCACAACTTTGATAGCTGCAACCTTGCCGTATTTCTCTGTGTGATAGTTAATTAAACCACTACCACCACGGTTTTGCAGTCTATAATCATCTGGGCTAGAAAGTCTACCATAACCAGTTTCAGAAACAGTCAGCACATAAGCATTTTCACGCACAACAGACATTCCAACAATCTCGTCATTTTCTTTGAGTCTAATTGATCTAACACCCCTAGCAAGACGGCTAACTTCTCTTACGTCAGTTTCCTTAAACTTGATAGACATACCAAGTTTTGTGGCAACAATAACATCGTCCTCACCACTAGAAATTCTAACCCAAGAAAGTGTGTCGCCCTCGTCAAGGTCAATTGCAATAAGTCCACCTTTTCTCGCACTGTTATATGCAGAGAGTTTTGTTCTTTTGATAATAGCATTTTTTGTGACCATCAATAGATATCTATCTTCATCAAAATCACTCACTCTAATCATTGAAGTTACTTTTTCGTCTGGCATTAATGGCAATAAATTATTGATATTCATTCCACGGCTTCCTCTTGAACCCTCTGGAATTTCATAGCATTTAAGTTTATAGACTCTGCCCATGTTCGAGAAGAACATAACATAATCGTGACTATTTATTACAAAAATCTCTGTCGCAACATCTTCGTCACGTCTGTTCATTCCGCTGATACCTCTACCACCTCTTCTTTGTAGTTGATAAGTATCCATTTTTTGACGTTTAACATAGCCAAAATTAGTCATAGTAAGAACACATTCTTCTCTTGGAATTAAGTCTTCTATGTCAACTTCGCCACTAATAGAAACGATTTCTGTTCTTCTGTCATCAGCAAATTTATTTTTAACAGCATTAGCCTCGTCTTTGATGATAGCCATTCTTCTTGCTTCGCTGTTTAGAATATCCATAAAATCGTCTATTTTAAGTTGTAATTCGCCCATTTCGTCCTCAAGCTTTGCTCTCTCTAGTCCTGTTAATTGACCAAGACGCATTTGAACAATCGCTTGTGCTTGAATTTCATCAATTCCTAATCGTTCCATCAGTCTTTCTTTACCTTCTGGAATTGATTTTGACGACCTAAGTATATTTATAACCTCGTCAATTGCATCAAGTGCTTTTAATAAACCCTCAAGAATATGTGCTCTGTCTTGAGCTTTTTTCAATTCATATTTTGTTCTTCTTATAATAACTTCACTTTGGAACTTAATATACTCTTGCAAAATTTGGTGTAGTGTAAGTGTCTTTGGTTCGCCATTCACAATTGCAAGCATAATAGTACCAAAAGTTATTTGCATTTGTGTGTATGAATAAAGTTTATTTAAAACAATTTGAGCAGACGCATCTCTCTTAACATCAATTGTGATATGCATACCATTTCTGTCTGAATGGTCATCAATACCCGCAATACCGTCAATTCTTTTCTCTTTGATTAAATCTGCGATATGTTCGATTAGTTTCGCTTTATTTACTTGATAAGGAATTTCTGTAACAATAATTTTACTTCTTCCTCTTTTTTCGTCTTCTACTATGTCAGCTTTTGCTCTTAGATAAATTTTGCCTCTACCTGTTGCATAAGCCGCCCTAATTCCAGCACGACCCATAATAGTTCCACCAGTTGGAAAATCTGGTCCTTTGATATGTTCCATTAACTCGTCCAAAGTTGCCTCTGGATTATCAATCAAACAACAAAGACCATCTACCACCTCACCCATGTTGTGTGGCGGAATATTTGTAGCCATACCAACAGCAATACCAGTTGAACCATTAACCAAAAGGTTTGGATAGTGACAAGGCAAAGCAGTTGGCTCTTCCAGTCTATCATCATAGTTAGGTATAAAATCAACTGTTTCTTTGTCTATATCCTCTAGCATTTTTACAGAAAGCTTGTTCATTCTAGCCTCTGTATATCTATAAGCAGCTGGTGGGTCACCGTCAACAGAACCAAAGTTTCCGTGTCCGTCAATCAGCATATATCTCATAGAAAAATTTTGTGCAAGTCTAACAAGAGCATCATAAACAGATGCGTCACCATGTGGATGATATCTACCCAAAACAGAACCAACTGTGTCAGCACATTTTCTGTATGCTTTTTCAGGCCACAAAGTGTTTTGATACATTGTATATAAAATTCTTCTGTGAACAGGTTTAAGGCCATCTCTAACATCAGGCAAAGCCCTTTGAACAATAACAGACATAGAATAGTCGAGGAAAGATTTTTTAACTTCTTTTTCAAGGTCTACGTTTATTATTTTGCCAGAATTTATAATATTTTCTTCCATTTAATCCTCCAATTATTTTTTTCAAAACGATAAAATCAAAAATCCGTAGGATTTCGCCATAATTCTGTATTCTTAATTAAACGTCTAAGTTTCTTACATATTTTGCGTTTTTCTCTATAAAATCACGTCTTGGCTCAACTTTGTCACCCATCAAAATTGTGAATGCTTCGTCTGCCGCCACTGCATCTTCAACCTCAACTCTTAGCATTGTCCTAGACTCTGGGTTCATAGTTGTTTCCCAAAGTTGCTCTGCGTCCATCTCACCAAGACCTTTGTATCTTTGAATTTCGTAGCCTGAACCACTTTCAGCCATAATTGCATCTCTTTCCTCGTCTGAATATGCATATTTATGCTTTTTACCTTTAGTAATTCTATATAGAGGTGGTTGTGCTAAATACACATGACCCTCTTCGACAATTGGTTTCATAAATCTATAAAAGAATGTGAGTAACAAAACTCTGATATGCGAGCCATCAACATCGGCATCGGCCATAATTATAATTTTTCCATATCTTAATTTTTCTAAATCTAACTCCTCACTTATACCACAGCCAAGTGCTGTAACAACTGGCATAAGTTTTTCGTTTCCATATACTTTGTAAAGTCTTGCTTTTTCTACGTTGAGCATCTTACCCCAAAGTGGCAAAATAGCT
>JAWXUN010000075.1:0-7827 GCA_044426425.1 Clostridia bacterium
TGACGAATTTGGAAAGGCACTCGCTTCGTCAACAATTGAATATCCAATGTATCAACCACAAAATGGTTGGGCAGAACAAGACCCAATTGACTGGCTAAATGCAACTTGCGACACAACAAAAGCGGTTATTAAAGAGGCAAATATCGAGCCAAAAGATATAAGCGGAATGGGAATTTCTGGGCAAATGCACGGACTTGTTATGCTTGATGAAAATGGCGAAGTACTAAGAAACAGCATTATTTGGTGTGATGGCAGAACTCAAAAACAATGTGACGAAATCACAGCGATAATTGGTAAAGAAAGATTGATTGAGCTAACTGCAAACCCAGCTCTAACTGGTTTTACTTTGGGAAAAATTTTGTGGGTACGTGAAAACGAGCCAGAAATTTATGCAAAATGCAAACATATTTTATTGCCAAAAGACTATGTTAGATACTGCTTGACAGGCAAACTCGCACAAGAGGTTAGCGATGCATCTGGCATGAACTTGCTTGACATCAAAACTCGTGACTGGTGCTACGAGATTATGGATAAACTAAATCTTGAAAAAGAGATGTTCCCAGTGATTTGCGAGAGTCAAGAAATTGCAGGATATATCACAGAAACAGCATCACAAAAAACAGGGCTTGCTGTTGGTATGCCTGTTGTTGGTGGTGGCGGTGACAATGCAAGTGCCGCTGTTGGAATGGGTGTTGTTAAAAGCGGACGTGCGTTTACAACAATCGGAACTTCTGGTGTTGTTTTTGCTCACACAGACAAGCCAAATGTTGACCCACAAGGCAGAGTTCACACATTCTGTTCGGCTGTTCCAAAGGCGTATACAGCTATGAGTTGTACTCTTTCGGCTGGTCTTTCTCTTAAATGGTTCAGAGATAATTTTTGTCAATCCGAAATAGAAACAGCACAAGGAATGGGCGTTGACCCATATTATCTAATGGATAAACAAGCTGAAAAAATCGAGATTGGTGCGGATAAACTTATTTTCTTGCCATATCTTATGGGCGAGAGAAGTCCAATTTTAGACAGCCAATCAAGAGGTGCGTTTATCGGACTATCAGCAATTCACACAAAATATAATATGCTAAGAGCAGTGCTTGAGGGTGTTATGTACTCGCAAAAAACTTGTCTTGAGGTGCTAAAAGAAATGGACGTTTTGCCAAAAGAAATGCTTGCGTGTGGCGGTGGCGGAACGAGTCCACTTTGGCGACAAATGATGGCAGATGTTTTCGACTGCCCAGTTAACACAATCACAAATAAAGAGGGTCCAGCACTTGGTGTTGCACTGCTCGCAGGAGTTGGCACTGGAATTTATCAAGACCTTGAAGAGGCTTGCGAAAAGACAATTGAGTATAGAGAGGCACAAGAGCCAATAGCTGAAAATGCCGAAAAATACGAGAAAGTTTATCAAATATTTAAGTCATTATACCCAAATCTAAAAACAGCTTATGCTGATTTAGCGAATTTATAAGAGGTGATTTTATGGTTAAAATGTATGATTATTACAGCGTTTCTGTAAATATTAATAACGAAACATACGCAAACCCATTCGACTTGTCCGTGCCTTGCAAAGTTACAAAACCAGACGGCACAGTCTTTGAAGTAAAGGCTTATTTTGTAGGCGAAAAAGAGTATGTTGCAAAAATTTATGTAGATACACTCGGTACTTATAAATACGAAATTTCTTTTGATGAAAAAGTTATAGAAAATGGCGAATTTATATGTGAAAAAGCCAGAGAGAACGAACACGGAAAGCCAATGATTGCCCCATATAACACACAAAAACTTTGTTATCAAGACGGCTCTGCATATAATATGTTAGGCTTTGAGTGCGACTGGATTTTCCTTTTAGACCAAGACAACGAAGAGGACTTTCCAAAGGCTCGTTGCATTATCGACAGCATTGCAGAAAACGGTTTTAACATGATTGTTTGCAACATTATCGCAATGGATGTAACATGGCAAGTTGGCTTGCAAGGCAAGGGCACACAATACGATTTTTCTTTCCCAAATGAACTTCCATTCATGAAAAACGGAGAAGAAGTTAACCACGAAATGCTCAATACTCATTTCTTTAAACGCATGGATAAAATCATGGACTACTTAAAAGAAAAAGAAATAGTTGTTCATTTAATGATTTATGTATGGAATAAATTTGTCAACTGGCCTGTGCCAAACAGCGACGCAGACAAGCGTTATTTCAAGCATATTGTTGATAGATACCAAGCATATTCAAACCTTATATGGGATGTTTCCAAAGAGGCATTGTCCTATGGAATTGTCACAACAGAGGATTTGCAAGATAAGTGTACATTTATCCGTGAAAATGATAAATACGGCACACTTTTAACAATGCACGATGCAGGTTTTTGTCAAAATAATCCAAGTTATGTAGATGTTGTTTCTGTCCAAAACTGGGCGAACAACTTGTGCAGTGCTATGTTCGCTTTGCAACATAATAATGTAGGAAAAGTTGTTTGTAATGTTGAGCACGGCGGATACGAAAGAGGAATTTTTGAGGGATTTCACGGTGCATATTCAGACCCAAAAGTCTGCCTAGAGAGAAACTATATCTGCCTATTTATGGGGATTTATGGTGTGTATTATTGGCAAAATGCATCTTGGAATATTGTGGTTTGGAACATCAACGATTTTGCAAGAGAGTGTCGCCCTCGCTATGATTATTACAAGCATTTGCGTGAGTTTATGGACGATAACGACTATGCTAATTTGTATCAATTAAATTCAGAAGACCCAACACGCTACACCCTCACAAATGGCAAGCAAGCATATTGCTACAAGCCAATGGGTGCAAGATATGTCAACATGGGCAGACTATATCCAGAGCTTAAAAAGCCAGCTAAATGGTTCAACCCACTCACAGGTGAATACAAAGAAATTAGAATAACAAACAACGAAAAAACTTATGGAGTCGAGAGCCCATGGCTAGAAGAACCAAGCGTGTTAATTTTTGATATTCAACCAGAAGACGAAAGAGAAGGATATAAACCAGTGTTGTCCTACGAGTTAGAGCAGTAAAAATAGATTATGTATCATTGATATTGTAGGGGAATATAATTCACAATTCACAATTCACAATTCACAATTGTGGTGGAAATCTTGCGATTTCTTAATTATATACAGTCATTATCAATTATCAATTGTCAATTATCAATTCCTTAAGTTCCCACGTATGGCGTCGTTCCCTACATTTTATAAATCCCAAATCAAAAAAAACCTCATCGCTGAAAAAAATCAGTGATGAGGTTTTTGTAATATTTTTAGTCAGAAGAGCGTTTGCTATACTCTTTGTATGACATTTTTTTAGGTCTAGCTTTGTCAGAAGGTTTGTTCTTATCTCTTCTGTTGTCGCTTTTGCCAGAAGAACGATTGTCCTTGTATCTATCTCTATCTCTTGAACCCTCGTGGCTCTTAGAGAAATTGCCCCCTCTGTTATTATTCTCACGAGAGAAATGTCCAGAACGCTCACGGTCACGGCTTTTTCCAGCATCACGATTGTATTGTCTTGGTGCTCTTTGCTCTGTGTCGCTTGATTTGTGCAGTTTTAATGTGATTTGTTCACCATTAATTCTGCTACCGTCCATAACAGTTAGAGTTTCGTCGATATGCTCTGTTGGGATACCAACAACAGTATAGTCGTCGTATATATCAATTTTTCCGATGTCGCCACCGCAAAGGTCAGTTTTTTCTGTGAGTGCACCAACAATATGTTTCGGAGCAATTCTGCTTGAGCGACCAATTGAGATAGAAACTTTTTGATAAGCTCTGCCAGTTTTGTTGCCAGCTGGAGTCTTTTCTCTTCTCTCTGTTTTTATCTCACGGACTCTTGCAAGACTGTCTTTGAAGTTCATTTCAATAAGCGAAGCAATCAAGTCTTTTGGCTCAAGTCCTAGAGAAAGAACATTGTCCGCAATTGTCATGCTTGCTGGTGATGCATTTGGAATGCCATCTGTGATTGTTGTAGAAATTTTAAGGAAATTTCCTGCATCTATATCTTTTTGACTTGGCAAATTCGCCTCTTTAGCATCAGATTTTGTAAATCTCAAGATGTTCATAAGAGTCATAACTTGACCTCTGCCACTGCAAAGAGTGATAGCCGAACCGTCTTTTCCAGCTCTGCCTGTTCTGCCAATTCTGTGTATATAATATTCGCTGTTTTGTGGAATATCGTAGTTGAAAACATAGTCAATTCCGTCAACGTCAATACCTCTTGCTGCAACATCTGTTGCTACAAGGATAGATGTTCTGCCTGTTTTAAATGCATTTAAAACTTTTAGTCTTTGCCCTTGTCTTAAGTCGCCGTGGATACCGTCAACCGAAAAACCTTTTCCTTGCAAGTATTCAGTCAGATTTTCTACCATTGATTTTGTGTTACAAAAAATCATAGAAAGTTTTGGTGAATAATATGCTAAGAGAAGTGACAAAGCATCGTTTTTACGTCCCATTGGAATATTATAATAACTTTGTTTGATTGTATCAACTGCTCTTTGTCTGTTTCCAACTTCAACAAGTTTTGGGTTTTGTTGAAAAGTTTTTGTTAAATTCAAAATAGATGGTGGCATTGTAGCTGAGAACAAAACAGTTTGGTGAGCGTTTGGCACGTCCTCCAAAATTGTTTCGATATCTTCTTTAAAGCCCATGCTTAACATCTCGTCTGCCTCGTCAAGAACTATCATTTGTAGTTCCTCAAGATTTAGAGTTCCTCTTCTGATATGGTCCATAACTCTACCAGGAGTTCCGATAATAATTGATGCACCTTGTTTTAATTCTCTAAGTTGAGGAGGCATTGGCATACCGCCACAAAGCGGAACGATTTTTATTCCGTGATTATATTTTGTTAGTTTTCTTGTTTCATCTGCACATTGTAGTGCAAGTTCTCTTGTTGGGCAAAGAACCAAAACCAAAGGTTTGTTTTTCTTTGCAAAATTCATAACAAGCTCTAAAGCTGGTATTGCAAAGGCGATTGTTTTACCAGAGCCAGTTTGCGAACGTCCTATAACGTCCCCACCTTCCATGATAAGTGGAATAGCTTTTGCTTGGATTTCCGTAGCGTTAGTAAATCCTAATTCATCTATCGCTCTCATTGTTAGTTCTGAAATTTCTAGTTGGGAAAATCTTGTTTCCTCCATTAAGTTCCTCGTTTCTTTCTGAAAAAATATATGTGTATTTTTGTATAGTTTTTAATTTGCAATCAAATATCAGTTGCAAATTTATTCATTATACACCATGAAAATTCAAAAGTCAAGCTTTTTTGAGCCAATCAGAAAATGTTCTTAAAAAGTTTACAAAAACACCTGTCAATATTTGTATAAAATAACCCTAGTAATTTACTTTTTTGTATGATATGATGAAATAACTAAAAAAGAAAAGGAATTTATACTATTATGATGATAAACAAAAACATTCGCCCAGGTGGCGGACAAGCTGACCCTCATGCACTTGTCGTTGGCGAAAAAGTCTATATATTTAGTGGGCACGATAAGAGTGCAAAAACAGAGGACACATGGAGAATGGATAAATGGAAAATCTTTTCTTCTGACAATCTAGTCGATTGGAAAGACGAGGGCGACATTCTTCCTACTGATACTTATATCGGCGACCAAGACCACTGCTGGGCTGGTTATATAACCGAAAAAGACGGAAAATATTATTGGTTTTTCTCTAATAAATTTATCGACACTGGTGTTCTTGTTTCTGATAGTATCACAGGCCCTTTTGTCGATGTTAAGGGTGCACCTGTAATTCCAGAGGGTATCTGTCCTTCTCGCTCTTATGACCCTTGTGTGTTTGAAGAGAATGGAGTTCACACAATATTCTTTGGTGCTGGCACATACTATTATGCCACTCTCGCTGATGATATGATGTCGATTATTGACGAGCCAAAGCCTCTGCCTGTTTTCGATGCAGACGGCAACAAAAAGGGCACAGAGGACAAATCAACCGTTTTCAAATATAAAGGAAAATATTATCTTGCTTTCGGTTCTCATTATTGTATGTCAGATAATCTCACAGGCCCTTATCTCTATGCAGGCAGATTTTGCGGTGGCGGTCACAACGATGTTTTTGAGTTCAAGGGAAAAATGTACGCTTGCAATGAGTTTCACGATACAAATATTTTCTATCGTGGCATAAGAGTTATGGAACTTAATTTTGACGAGAACGGAAAAATTATCATCGACAAGGACGACGAACTAGATGCGGCAGAATACAAAAATTGGGACTTCACAGAGCACGACATGAAATGGTTCTTGACTGACATGAGCGACTGCAACTGGACAAAAGATGGTTTTGATTACGAGCTAGACGAAAAACTAGGTCTACGTTCCCCAATTTGGCCTGGACTTCTTATTAAAGGAGAAAATAAGCTAGAGGTAAAAATCTCTAATACAAGCCTTGCAAAGTCCGTTAAAATAGAAGTTATATCAATTGCAGAGCAAAAAGGATATTGGAACAAACCAGACTGCGACGAAAATTCTTATGTTATCGAGCTTGCACAAGACACAGCCGAGCACAGCTACGAGATAAATCTAATCACTGACACAAGCCGTCCAACATATATAAAGAAAGTTACGGTGCGTGGAACAGGTGACAGTGGCAAAATTTTGCTAAAAGGTATTTTTTGTAAAAAAATAAAATAATTTTTTTGAAAATGGGGCGGTTTTTCCGTCCCAAAATATCAAAAGTATTAGAAATGCGAAAAGAATTACTAAAAAAAATCTACAAAAAACCCAGTAAAAACCTATGATTTTTAAAAGTTAATAAAATAAATAAAAAAACTTTCAAAAAAAGCTTGACTTTTTAAGGAATATGGTATATAATAAATATCGTTCTGTTAAAGGTGTTAATAAAACAGCAAAAAATTCGCTGGTGTAGCTCAGTTGGTAGAGCAGCTGATTTGTAATCAGCAGGTCAGGGGTTCGAGTCCGTTCACCAGCTCCAAAAAACCTGTTAACTATGGCAAACGAAAAACTTTTTAAAAGGAAGAAAGTCCGATGGACTCGAAGCCTGAGAGGGTTTTTGCGTTAAGAAAATAATCCAGTGGATTATTTTTAGCAAAAGACAATGAAGTAGCTGTGCTACGAATTGTGTTTCACGAAGTGAAACCGTCCGTTCACCAGCTCCAGACTTGTCGCAAGACAATCACAAAATGAACCGTATTTTTTTAATGCGGTTCTATATAAGGAGGAGTTCCCGAGTGGCCAAAGGGGGCAGACTGTAAATCTGTTGCGTCTCGCTTCAGTGGTTCGAATCCACTCTCCTCCACCAGAAAAAAGACTAAATCGTTTCGATTTAGTCTTTTTTCAATTAAATCCACTTGCGTGGGTGAAATGCCAAAGGCATGAAATTCACTGCGTGAATGAAATTGTCTGCGGACAATAAGGATTTAATTTCATGTTCGTAGAACATTTCATTATGCTTTAGCATTATTTCATTGCTTAAAATTATATCAAATCATAGATTTTAAAGAATTTTTATAAGTTATAACTGATAAAAATATTAACCTTATTTTGGAAAATATAGCAACTAGATATAATGAGAAAATTTATATTCAAGTTTCTTATTTGTTAGCAAGTGAAAATACAGTGAATAGAGAGTTTTCTGTTTATAATAACATTCGTGACAACTACCCTAAATATGTTTTATCATTGGACGATTTTGATATGAGCCAAAATGGAATTATCCATAAAAATTTAAAAGATTTTTTACTTGATTTATAATGTATTTGAGTTGTTTAAAAATAAAATATGACTTGGATATTGAGGGGACATACGATATTGATAATTATAAATCAGATATTTTAGCCTTTAA
>JAWXUN010000076.1:0-7803 GCA_044426425.1 Clostridia bacterium
GTTAGATTGAAGAGGAAAAAGCCAACTCTTAGGAAAAATTGTTCTGTAAAAGCACTTGCGGATATGTCTATAAGTGACTTTATGTCCGCTTTTGTAGTCGCTATGCCTTTGTAGGCTTTTAGATAAACAAAGGACTCCTTTTTGAATAGTGAGCGAATTGACATAGCACAGGCGACCATTGTTCCGATAACAGTTGCGATAGCCGCACCGTTAACACCAAGAGCAGGGAAGCCAAAGTTTCCGCCAATTAGCAAAAAGTTGAAAATTACATTAACAACATTTGATGTTGTGTTTGTTACCATAGAAATTCTTGTGTTGCCTGCTCCTCTTTGAGCAGCGTTTACAATCATAGTTACAGTGTTAAAAATCATTGCTACCATAATTATGGTTAAATATTGAGTTGAAATATCCACGGTATCTTCTTGAGCACCAGCCAAAAGCATGATATCTCTGGAGAAAAACAAATAAGCAAGACCAACAACAAGGCTTAGGATTACGACAACAATAAGCACGAGTTTTAGAAGTCTGTTGGCACTCTCTTGGTTTTGCTCGCCTCGCCTTCTTGCAACTATTGAAGAAACGGCGATGCCAATAGAAATGAAAATTGCAAGACCAATAAATTTTGGTTGTCCTGTTAGACCGACGGCAGCGATGGCTTCGTCACCCTGAGAGCTAACCATAATACTGTCAAGAAATCCAGTTAGTGCAATAAGAAATGACTCAAGAACTGCTGGCCACGCCATGCTTAATGCGGTTTTGTAAATAGTTTTTTGTGATGGTAATTCGTACGTGCTTTCCATTTTTTCTCCCCTTGTTTTTTTATTTTAATTCGGCAATTGTTACTCCCATTTCACCCTCGCCAAAATTTCCGAAGCGATAAGTTCTTATGTTTGGATGTCGTTTAAGGTGCGTTTGAACGGCTGTTCTCAGCACACCTGTGCCTTTTCCGTGGATAATTGTGACTTGATTAAGATTTTGTCTAACAGCTCTGTCAAGGTAAGAGTCAAGCTCCATAATTCCCTCGTCACAGGTCATACCACGTATGTCAATATCCATTTTTGCAACTTCCATATTAAGAGCCTTTTGGATATTTCTTGCGTTTGATTTTTGTTTTTGTTCTTTCTTTTTCTCGAGCAATCTTAGGTTAGAAATATTTACACGAGTTTTGATAACTCCTGCGATAACACTAATTTGTTTGCCACGAATTTCTGTAACGATAGCGTCTTTGCCAATGTCATAGATTAAAACATTGTCGCCGATTTTTAGTTCTCTTGGCAATTTATAGTTATCATCTTTTTTTGCGACAACAGGGTTTGAGGAGTCCTCGAGAGTTTTGAGCCCTTGTTTCAGCTTGAGTTTTTCTTGTGCTGACAAAATTTTGTCTTTTTCTTTTTTGAGTTTTTCCACTTCGTCTATAATTGAGTCGGCATGAGCCTTTGTTTTGCTGACTATCATAGATGCTTGTTGCCTTGCGGTTTCAACAGCACGAGCGGTGTCTTTTTCTGTTTTTTCTTTAAGCTCTTGTGCTTCTTTTAAAAGTTTTTCCGCTTCGTTTTTAAGGATATTTGCCTCTTTCTTTTCTTTTTCGAGTTGACTTCTGCTTTCTTCAAGCTTTGTTACAAGTCCCTCGAACTCTGTGCTTTCGCTAGAAACAAGGTTTTTTGCTCTTTCTACAATGTCGTATCTCATGCCGAGTCTTTTTGAAATTGCAAAGGCATTAGATTTTCCAGGCATACCGATAAGCAAGTTATAGGTTGGGCTGAGAGTTGTAACATCAAATTCGCAACAAGCGTTTTCAACTCCGTTAGTTTTCAGTGCGTACTCTTTGAGTTCTGCATAGTGAGTTGTCGCTGCGAGTCTAACATTTTTTATTCTAAGTGCTTCTATTATAGCTGTTGCAAGTGCCGCACCCTCTAGCGGGTCAGTCCCTGCACCTAGTTCGTCTATTAAAACAAGTGAGTTGTTATCAGCTTTTTCTATGATTTTGATGATATTAACCATGTGAGATGAAAATGTTGAAAGGTTGTGTTCAATGCTTTGTTCGTCACCGATATCAACAAGGATTTGTTTGAAAAAAGAAAGCTTGCTACCCTCGTTACAAGGTATCATAAGCCCGCAACTAGCCATTAGGCAGAAAAGACCGATTGTCTTGATAGAAACAGTTTTACCGCCAGTGTTAGGTCCTGTTATGATAAGGCTGTCAAAAGTGTATCCCAAATTTATGTTAGTTGCAACGACTTTTTCTTTGTCGATTAGTGGATGTCTAGCGGACTTGATGTCAATTCGTCCGTCTTCTTCTAGTATAGGCACACTTGCCTAGAGTTTGTATGCAAGCCTTGCTTTTGCAAAGACGACATTGAGCGACACAAGTGAGTGGTAACTTTCTATAATTCCGTCTGCAAATTCGCCAATTTCGCCAGAAAGAACTGTTAAAATTCTCTCTATTTCTTCGGCTTCTTTTCCTTTTAAAATTCTGATTTCGTTGTTAGCCTCAACAACAGAAATAGGTTCGACAAAAAGCGTTGCACCGCTAGAAGAAGTATCGTGAACAAGTCCCTTAACTTCGTTTCTAAACTCTTGTTTGACAGGTACGACATATCGTCCGTCACGCTGTGTAACAATGCTGTCTTGCAAGAATTTTTGGTGTGTGGACGAACGCAACATTTTGTCAAGGTGATCTTTGGCTTTTAGATGCGATTGTCTGATTTTTCGTCTGATATCACCAAGTGCCTTTGAGGCGGAGTCGGCGACTTCTTCTTCGTTTTGCACAGTCATGTTAATTCTTTCTTCTAAAAATTTGTTAGGCGAAAGAACATCAAAATAGTAGTTCAATGTGCTTTGGATACCACTGCTTTTGTTTCTCCATTCGCTGAGTCCACGAATGGTTTTGAGCGTGCTATCTATCGAAATTAAATCGACAAGGCTTAGTACACCGCCAGCTTGTGCACGTCTAAGTGGATTGACGGAGTTTTTTAGTCCGTAAAAACTTGGTGTGCCAAATTTTGAGGTCAAAACATAAGCGTCGTCTGTTTCTTTTAAAAGACTCTTAGCTTGCGAAAGAGTTTTTGCGGGCTCGAGATTTATGCAAATTTCTATTGCATCGTGGCAAGTTGCCTCGTTTGCCAGCATAGTTAAAATTTTGTCAAGCTCTAAAGCTTTGTAATTGCTATCCATAGTTTTCCTCGTTTATAGTTTTAAAAAAATCTAGTGTCATGGGAACTTTGCCCAAAATGTGAGTGGTGTATTTTTCTGACAGCAAGCAAAGTTTTTGTATATCTTTGTTTGGTATAGAAAAAGAAAAAATCTTTTTGAAGTCCGAATAAATTATGTACCTCATTGCGGTTAAAATAGTTTGGTTGAGCTCTATTGAGCCAAAGGTATTGCCACAGCAATTTGCACAGGTGATATCCCCAGAATTTGGGAAAAAATACCAAAGCTCGTTTTCGTAGCAAGCACATTCACGACAGGCGACAAGGTTAGGCATAAAGCCAGCTAGGCTGAGCATTCTCAACTCCAAAACGGCTTTTATCATAAGAGGGGATTTTTTTTGCTTGCACAAAAGAGAAAGCGAGTTTAGCACAAGTCTCAAAAATTCTTGACTATCAGAAAACTCAGGCACTAAAAGAGCAGATAGCTCACAAAAATATTGCCCAAGAGATAAAATCTCTATATTATTTCTGAGTTCAAAAAAAATTTCGATAGAGCTTGCGGACTCGATAATATATTTATCTTTTCCCTCAAAAATCCCCATTTTTGAATAGGACATCAAAGATGTTCCAGCACATTTGTTATCACGAAAAGTTTTTGCTTTTCGTGCAAATGCTCGGATTACACCTCTATTTTCGGTCAGCAATGTGACAAGTTTGTCACTCTCGCCAACTGCTTGTTCTTTTATCACCAGTGCGTTTGTTGTTATAATCATAGTTATTTGTCATTTCGTAGTTTTGTGTATTTTTATAGCTTAAATAATCCTCGATTTTGCCAGTTTTGCAAAACATTTCCCAAGCCAAAATTTCATTCAAAAAATCGCCTCCTCAAAAAAGATGTGTAATCAAAGTATTAGCACCTAAAGGGGCTTTATGAAAGGAAATTTTTGTTTTAATTTTAGAGCCTTATTCTTCTTCGCTTTTTGGGGCTTCTAAACTTGCTACATTTTTTAGCTTTCTGTTTATTGCATTTGTCCTTGTTACAACAAGTTTGTCGAGCTCGTCAGAGGCTTGTCGCATTCTCATTTGTGTTTTTGTCAGTGCGTCCTCAAACTTGGCGAATTCTTGCTTAACTCCCTCTAGGACAGACCAAACTTCGCTTGAGCGTTTTTGGATTGCAAGTGTCCTAAAGCCCATTTGTAAGCTGTTCAAAAGTGCCGCCATTGTGGTTGGACCTGCGATGTTTATTTTGTCTTTTTGAAGTTCTTCGACCATTCCACGTCTGACAACTTCGGCATAAAGTCCTTCTAGTGGCAAGAACATAATTCCAAATTCTGTTGTGTGTGGAACGTCTATATATTTATTTTTGATGTCTTTAGCAAAGGATTTTATCCTTGTTGTGAGAACTTTTGCAGCGGCATCAACATTTGCAGAAACACCGCTGTCGTAGGCTGTTAAAAGATTTTGGTATGCGTCCATTGGGAACTTTGCATCAATAGGAAGATAGACGAAATCTCCGTCATTTCCTGGGAGTTTCACCGCAAACTCAACCCTGTCTGACGAGCCTTTTTTTGTAGCGATATTTGTGTCATATTGATCGGTGTTAAGAATTTCTTCGAGTATTGCACCGAGTTGAACTTCGCCCAAAATACCTCTTGTTTTAACATTAGAAAGAACTTTTTTTAGGTCGTCAACACCGGTTGCAAGTTTTTGCATTTCGCCCAAAGATTTATAAACTTCTTCTAGCCTTTCGCTGACAAGTTTAAAACTTTTGCTAATTCTTTCTTCAAGAGTTTTTTGTAGTTTTTCGTCAACTGTTTCACGCATTTGGTCAAGCTTTTTCTCGTTGCTCTCTTGCATAGAGTTAACTTTTTTTTCTAGTGTATCTCTAACTTCTCGGAGTTGTTCTTCATTTGTTTTTTGTAAATTTAAAAGACGCTTGTCCATAATTTCTCTTGTTTCGGCGAGGTTTTTTTCGTTGTTTTCTTGCATTGCAGAAACTTTTTTCTCGACGGTGTCACGTATTTGAACAAGTTGATTATCAGTTGATTTTTGCAAATTTTCAAAGCGCTTATCAACCGTCAAGAGCATCTCTGAAACGGTTTGTCTTAGGACATTGATGTTTCTTTGTGTGTTCTCTGAAAAGTCGTTAAAACGAGAGTTTTCTGCATCAGACAGCTGTTTTTTTGCGATTGCCTGATTGCTGTTTTGTGTTTCTAACTGTCTTTGTATAAAATCTAAAACATCTTTTTTATCACGTTCGGCACTTGCTAAAATTCTTTTGCTATTCTCTGTGGACTTGTCCACTTTTGGCTTTAGCAATATGATTAAAACGATAATTAAACTTGCAACTGATATGGCAAGCGTTATGTAATTAATAAAATCCATTTGTTTCTCCTTAATTTATACAGATAGGGCTTGCGAAATATTTTTCGCAAACCCCTTTATATAAAAGCCGAGCAAAATTGACGAGTGAAAAGTGAAAAGGTGGGGCAAAATATTTGATTTTCACCACACTTTTTAACTATTCACTACTACTTTTTTTAGTGCAAAGTTTGCACTTTCGCTTGGCTTTTATATTTTATGCAAAAAGTGCTGGTTTAGTCACAAAAAATTATACCAAAACTTGGTTAGCAATAATTTGTGCAAACATAATAAATATCGGGACTGTTAAAAGTGAAAAAATTGTTGTTGCAACAACTGATGCGGAGGCAAGTTCTGCATCTGCCTTTGTTATAGCTGCAAAGAGCACGGTTGATGTTGCGGCAGGTGTGCAACTTTGAACAAGTGTGCTGACAAAAAGTGTGTATTCTGGCTTGACGATAACAACAAGGCAAAGTGAAAGCAGTGGGATTAAGATAAGTCTAATTCCACAAACTTTGTACAAATCTATGTCTTTTAAAATTTTTAAAATATCAATATTCGCCATAAAATATCCCAAAATAATCATTGCGATTGGCATATTCAAAGTTGACAGACTTGTGATTGGTTCTGTGATAAGTGTTGGAAGTTTTACCCCTGTGAAATAAATCAAAAGTCCTGTGAAAAAACCAATTGTTCCAGGGTTAAAGAGAATTTTTTTGAGCTGAATTTTTTTCTCGCCACTCATAATTGCATATCCAACTGTCCAAACAAGAAAGTTGAAAACAGCTACGTAAATTGATGCGAAAATAACTCCACGATTGCCAAGCACCGCAGATGCAAGAGGAATTCCCATAAATCCAGTGTTGCTAAAAATTGTTGCAAAACGCAAAACTTTTTTTCTTTTATCTGATTGTTTTCTGAAAAATAGCGGAGAAATTGCCGCACCCATCATGATAGAACAAACAGACAAGAACGTGCCCATTGCAATGTCGGTTGGCATAAGCTCGCCAGCGTCAAGATTTGCAAAAGCGTCGATAATTACACAAGGTGTTACGATATTAAGCAAGAACCATGTAAAATCTTCTGAACCTTTTTTGCTAATTTTTCCCATTTTTGTCATAACAACACCTGTTATAATTAGCAAAACCATAACTCCAACTTTTAGACTCACGATTAGAAAAGCGTCCATAATTTATTTCCTTTTTTTATATATGTTTTTGTAATAAAAAATTGCCGTTATAACAAGACAAACTCCACCAAGAAGTTTTAGGATTAAACCATAAGTACCAGAGAACAAATCCAGCTCTGGTGTTTGTGCATCTGCAATCCACCAAATGCCCATAATCGCAAAATATGCACCGAGCATATAAAAAATTTTGTTCTCTTTTGACATTTTAAAAATAAGCATGAAGGCTATGGCGAGCCACATGACAGCGTAAAAATATTCCATTTTTTCTCCTTAAATCATTTTATAGTCGTTTAAGTTTAAAACCATCATATCTTGCTGGCTAAAACTTTGCATATCTTTGTTGTCGTCAATCGTATACGCCAGTATTACTCATTCCTCCGCCTTGATATACAAAATTTTATCTCACCAATATAAAGACGGTTTCAAACTTAAGCGACTATACATCTTCTATTATATAACATTTTTTTTATAAATACAATAGTAATAGGAAAAAGAAAGAGAGTTTTTGCCAAAAAATGAGGCAACACAAACAGTGAAGCCTCATTTAAAAAAATTCTCTTTTTAAAAATTATTGAATAGAGCAGTCAAGGTAACGCTCTAGCTCAGTTTCTTCTTTTTTCTTTCCAATAAGAATTAATGCAGTTGTCAGTGTAGCAACAAGAGCTATCACTCCGAACAAAATAGAGAATAACACGATTAATTTTGATTGTCCTTTCATATTAAAACCTCCGACTAATTTTAATTACTTATATCATACATAATTTTTCTAAAAAAGTCAATAAACTATCTGTGAATTTTATGATTTTTTTAGAATTTTATATAACACTTGACAAAACTATAAAAATATTGTAAAATTTATAGGAAATCAAAATTTAATATGACCTTATCGAGAGTAGTGGAGGGACAGGCCCGATGAAACTCAGCAACCTGATGAAAAGATTGTCAAGGTGCTAAATCCTGCGGTAAAAAACCGATAGATGAGGATTTTTTTAATTCCTCACTTTTGTGAGGTTTTTTTGTTATTTACACACATATATATATTCAATAAAAGGAGTAAAAAAATGTCAAAATTTCTTTTCACGTCTGAGTCTGTAACAGAGGGAC
>JAWXUN010000077.1:0-7761 GCA_044426425.1 Clostridia bacterium
GGGTCATAGATGTCGTGTCACTCTTGCGTGGAACATTCTGGATTAATTCTAATGCCAAATTCTTTGCCGTGATTTATAACATTGTCACGATATTTTTTTAGCTGATTAAAGGAGTTGAAAACAATGTGGTCGCAGATTGTGCAAATCTCCTCAAACTCGTCCTCGTTATAAGCTGCCGAAAAAACGTGAGTTTCTCCTCCCATTTCTTCGTATCCAAGTTTAGCCTCGTATAAACCACTTGCGGTTGTGCCTGCGAGATACTCTTTGATAAGCGGATAAACAGAGAACATGGAAAATGCTTTTTGTGCCAAGAGAATTTTACAGCCTGTTTTTTCTGCAACATATTTTAGTATTTTCAAATTGTGGACGAGCAAATTCTCGTCCACAAGGTAATAAGGTGTTTTTATCATATTAGTCTACCAAAATTGGCTCAAAGTCCTCTATCCATGGCAAGCCATATTTGTTTAGTGCTTCCATAAATGGGTCTGGGTCAAACTCTTCTATGTTATAAACACCAGCTTTGCACCAAGTTCCGTTCATCACAAGCATAGCACCAATCATTGCTGGCACACCTGTTGTATAAGAAATTGCTTGACTCTCTACCTCTTTGTAGCACTCTTCGTGGTCGCAAACATTGTATACATAATATGTTTTTTCTACACCATCTTTGAGTCCTTTAAAGATACAACCGATGTTAGTTTTGCCTTTTGTTCTAGGGCCGAGTGTTGCTGGGTCTGGCAGAATAGCTTTTAAAAATTGTAGTGGAACAATTTGTTGTCCGTTAAATTCGATAGGCTCAATAGAAGTCATTCCAACATTTTCTAGGCATTTTAGATGTGTGATATAGCTTTGTCCAAATGTCATAAAGAAACGTATTCTTTTAATTCCGTTTATGTTTAGGGCAAGACTCTCTAGCTCTTCGTGGTGGAGCAGATACATATCTTTTTGCCCAACTCCTGCAAAGTTATATTCTCTTTTAATCTCCATTGGCTCTGTTTCAACCCAGTCGCCATTCTCCCAATAACTGCCGTTTGCGGTGACTTCTCTGATGTTTATTTCAGGATTGAAATTTGTAGCGAATGGATATCCGTGGTCGCCACCGTTGCAATCCAAAATGTCTATATAGTGGATTTCGTCAAAATAATGTTTTTGAGCATAAGCCGAAAAAACACCTGTAACACCAGGGTCAAAACCACTGCCGAGTAGTGCACAAATTCCTGCTTCTTTAAATTTTTCACGGTATTCCCATTGCCATTTATACTCAAACTTTGCAGTGTCGAGTGGCTCGTAGTTAGCTGTATCTATATAGTGCGTTTTTGTTTCAAGACAAGCGTCCATTATCGTTAAATCTTGATACGGAAGTGCTAGGTTGATAACAACATCTGGTTTATAATTATTTATTAATTCAACTAATTCTGGCACATTGTCTGCATCTACTTTTGCCGTAGAAATTTTTGTTTTTGTTGTAGCTTGAAGTTTTTCTTTGATAGCCTCGCATTTGCTAACTGTTCTGCTTGCAATCATAATTTCCTCAAAAACCTCGCTGTTTTGACAGCATTTGTGGATAGTTACGCTTGCAACTCCGCCACATCCTATAATTAAAGCTCTGCCCATTTTTAAAAATCTCCTTTATAATGTTAATAATATTTCTCTGATAATTTTGCAAGCAACTGCTGTTGATGTTCCACTTTGGTCATAAACTGGCGAAAGCTCGTTTACATCTAGTCCGACAATATTTAGCGAATTGAGTTTGACAACAGCGTTTAACAGCTCCACAAAACTCACTCCGCCTGCTTCTGGTGTGCCAGTTCCGCAGAAAATGCTTGGGTCAAGTATATCTAAATCCAATGAAAAATACACTGGTTTATCTTGCAATTTTTTTATGGTTTCGTCAAAACCATTTAGGTTAAATTTGTGAATATTTGTATGATTTTTTGCAAATTCAAATTCGTATTTTTCGCCACTTCTAATGCCAAACTGATGTATTTTATCATCGCCAATAATGTCCCAAATTCTCTTCATCACAGTTGAATGAGAAAATTTTTCGCCCAAATATTCTTCTCTTAAATCCGTATGTGCATCAAGATGAATAACTTGTACATCTGGGTGTTTTTCGACAATAGCCATAAATGCACCAAGTGTCACAAGGTGTTCGCCACCTATCATAAAAGGTGTTTTGTTCTCTGCCAAGATATCGGCAGTTGTGCCATAAATCATTTCTAAAACTTTTTCGGTATTGCCAAAAGGCAGTTCTAGGTCGCCAATGTCGCATACTTTTATGTCTGTTAAATCTCTGTCTTGATAAGGGGAATAAGTTTCTATGCCAAAGCTCTCGGCTCTTATGGCACTTGGGGCAAAACGAGTGCCCGGTCTGAAAGAAGTTGTGCCGTCAAAAGGTGCACCAAAAAGCACAATGTCGCTATCTTTGTATTCACAATCACAGGATAAAAATGTTTGTATGTTTTTATTCATCGCCAATTTCGCACTCCTTTAGTATTTTTTCTACATAGCTTGGCAAATAAAAAGATGCCTTGTGTAGGTTTGTGTTATAATATTTTGTGTCTAGGTTTAGACTTCGCCACTCTGCGACATTCACATCTTTTACAGGGTGATATTTTTTTGAGGCAAAGCCAAAAAGCCAATGACCAGACGGATATGTTGGGATATGAACTTGATAAACACGGCTGATTGGAAAAGACTTGACAATTCTGTTGTGTGCCCTTTTCATTGCGAGAGCGTCTGCATCATAAAAAGGACTCTCGTGCTGATTTACCATAATTCCGTCGTCTTTTAGTGCTTTGTAACAATTGCCATAAAACTCTTTTGTAAACAAACCCTCGCCAGGGCCAAATGGGTCGGTTGAGTCTACGATAATAATATCATATAAATCGTGACATTTTCTAATAAATTTAAGTCCATCTTGAAAATACACATTGAGCCTTGGGTCGTCAAAACAGCAAGAAGTTTGTGGCAAAAATTCTTTGCAAACTTTTACAACTTCTTCGTCAATTTCTACAAGGTCTATGTTTTTGACACTGCTATATTTTGTGAGTTCTCTAACAACTCCGCCGTCACCAGCACCTATAACCAAGATGTTTTCTGCCTTTGGGTGAACCGCCATCGGAACGTGAGTAATCATCTCGTGATATATAAACTCGTCCTTTTCGGTGAGCATCATAAAGCCGTCGAGAGTTAAAAATCTACCAAATTCGTAAGAGTCAAAAATATCAATTCTCTGAAATTCACTTTGACTACTATGAATATGCCTGTCTATTTTTATAGAAAGCTTGACATTTTCTGTGTGCTTTTCGCTAAACCACAAATCCATTTATAGCACTCCTTTCACGATACCGAGCCTGTTTGTATCCATATCTTCTGTTCCTGTTAGAGAACAACCTTTTTCTTTTGCGTATTTTATATAGCCGATAATTTCTTTTGTCACTCTCTCGCCTGGTGCTAAAATCGGAATGCCAGGTGGGTAGCACATAACAAATTCTGAACAGATTTTTCCGACTGTTTCTTCTATCGCAAGACTCTCTTTTTCGGCGTAAAAAGCCTCTTGCGGTGCGAGGACAACCTCTGGATTTATGTATTCACACTTCATCAGAGATGTCTTATCTTTTTTATAAATTCTGCGAATTTCTGACAATGCCCCGATGAGTCTTTCTATATTATTGTGAGAGTCGCCAACAGAAACATAAGCCAAAATGTTTCCGAGGTCGCCAAACTCAATTTGAATATCGTAGTCATCACGCAAAATATCGTATACTTCAATCCCAGCCAAACCTATATCAAGTGTGTGCACAGATAGTTTTGTAATGTCAAAATCATATACACTGTCGCCGTTTACAAGCTCTTTTCCATAAGCATAATAGTCGCCAATTTCGTTAATTTCTTCTCTTGCATAGTCGGTTAGCTCTACAACTTTTGCAAAAATTTCTTCGCCATGTAGTGCGAGGTTTCTCCGAGAAATATCAAGACTAGACAAAAGAAGATACGAGCCACTTGTCGTCTGAGTTAGGTTGATAATTTGCCTGACATAGTTGGAGTTCATGTTTTTTCCGCAGAGCAAAAAAGAGCTTTGTGTGAGCGAACCCCCAGATTTGTGCATACTGACTGCCGCCATGTCTGCCCCTGCTTTCATAGCAGAAATTGGCAAGTTTTTGCCAAAATAAAAATGAGTTCCGTGTGCCTCGTCAGCCAAAACCAAAAGCCCATGTTTGTGTGCAATTTCGGTAATTTTGCAAATATCAGAACAAATTCCGTAATAAGTTGGGTTGTTTATCAAAATAGCCTTTGCATCGCTGTGTTTTTTGATAGTTTCTTCTACATCTTTTAGACTCATGCCAAGAGAAATCCCCAGTTTTTCGTCTGTTTGTGGGTTGATATAAACAGGAATTGCACCGCACAAAATCAGCGAATTGATAACACTTCTATGTACATTTCTTGGCAAAATAATTTTGTCGTTTCTTTTAACAGCAGACAAAATCATTGCCTGAACAGAAGACGTTGTGCCACCAACCATAAAGAAAACTTCTTTTGCACCAAAAGCTTCGGCGGCAATTTTTTCTGCCTCACGTATAACGCTGATTGGGTGACATAGATTATCAAGCGGTTTCATAGAATTAACATCAACACTTAAACAATCGTGACCCAAAAAATCCACAAGGTCTTTGTTACCTTTGCCACGCTTGTGCCCAGGCACATCAAAAGGCACAACACGCATTGATTTAAATTCTTGCAAAGCCTCTAAAATTGGAGCTTTTTTCTGTTTTGTCACAATAAATTCCCCCTTAATAGATATTTGTACCACTAAAAATTTCTATCATTTCTCGCCTTAGATTATCAGTTATCGACAACCTTTTTCTTGGTGCAAGTTCATAAACATCAGAGTTGAAAAGATAGTTTTGCAAATCAATTTCTTTAACTAGCATTTTTGTGTGAAAGATATTCGATTGATAAACATTTACGTCCACAGCATCGTATTTTTCCAAAGTTTCTGGGTTTATGTAGTCTTGGATTGAAGTGATTTTGTGATCTACAAAAAGTTTTTTGCCGTTAACAGCTCTGGTGAAGCCACGCACTCTGTAATCGAGCGTGATAATATCAGAGTCAAAACTGCCAAGCAAAAAATCCAGAGTAGAAAGCGGAGTTATCTCGCCACAGGTTGCAACATCTATGTCAACACGAAAAGTTGCAATCGAGTTTTCTGGGTGATACTCTGGGTATGTATGCACTGTTACGTGGCTTTTGTCCAGATGTCCCACAACAGTTTCGCCACTCATGTTTGTTATCATGCTTTCTTCCGCTATCAAAAAAGTTACGCTTGCCCCTTGTGGCTCGTAGTCTTGTTTTGACACATTCAGAACAGTTGCTCCAATCATCTCGGTTAGTTTATAAAGAATGTTCGTTAGCCTTTCGGAGTTATATTGCTCGTCTATATAGGCGATGTAATCTTTTTGTTCTCTTTCAGATTTTGCATAGCACACATCATAAATATTAAAACTCAAAGATTTTGTTAAATTGTTAAAACCATAAAGTTGCATTTTGCTGTCCATAAAAAATCTCCTATAAAAAAATAAAAAAAGCATTGTGCTTAAACACAATGCTTTTGAGTATATCAATCAAATTATTAAAATAAATGTAAAAACCTATATAAAAAAACAGGTTATTTTATAAATATTTTTTCTGAGTCTATATAGCAAGAACTACTTTTACTACTCTTATTGACCGTTTCACAAGCTGTGCAGTACACATCATTGGTTTATAGTAACCAACTTATAAAATTTGCGCTCTTAACGCAATCAATAACACAACCAAACTGAGTGGTTGCTCTCGGCAGTTGACCCGGCTGTCCGTATGGCCTTGGCTCGATATTTATCTAAACAAATCGGGCGGTCAAGTAATTCTCACAAAATAAGAACCGATATAATGATATCATAAAAAACTAATTTTGTCAATTGTTTTTTAATCTCTTCTAAAAATATCTCTTGTATAAACTTTTTCGCTGATATCGTCAAGCTCGCTGTCGTATCGGTTTGCGATAACTGCGTCGGATAGACTTTTGAACTTGCCTAAATCATTTACAACTTCACTGCCAAAAAACATTTCGCCGTCATTCATAGCTGGCTCAAAGATTATCACTTTTGCACCTTTCGCCTTAATTCTTTTCATAACACCTTGGATTGAACTTTGGCGGAAGTTGTCGCTGTTCGACTTCATTGTTAATCTATAAACACCAATAGTTTTTGGTTCTTCTTTCGCTCTGCTAAACTGCGTGTCCTCGCTGTATCCATAATATCCAGCCATTTTTAGGACTTGGTCTGCGATAAAATCTTTTCTTGTTCTGTTGCTCTCAACAATTGCACCCATCATATCTTGTGGGACATCTGCATAGTTTGCCAAAAGTTGTTTTGTGTCTTTTGGCAGGCAATATCCACCATATCCAAAACTTGGGTTGTTGTAGTGTGTGCCTATTCTTGGGTCGAGTCCAACACCGTCAATAATTTTTTGAGTGTCTAGGTTTTTCATTTCTGCATAAGTGTCTAGCTCGTTGAAATAGCTAACTCTCAGTGCGAGATATGTGTTAGAAAAAAGTTTTACGGCCTCTGCCTCGGTAAAGCCCATAAAAAGTGTGTCTATATCTTTTTTAATTGCACCCTCTTGCAATAAACTTGCAAAAATATGTGCCGATTTTGTCAAATTTTCATCGTCCAAATCTGTGCCGACAATAATTCTTGATGGATACAAATTATCATATAGAGCCTTGCTCTCACGCAAAAACTCTGGGCTGAACATAATGTTTTTACAGCCAAGTTTTTCTCTCACTTCTTTTGTATATCCAACTGGAATAGTTGATTTTATAACCATAATCGCATTTGGATTTATCTCCATAACAAGTTTTATAACAGCTTCAACAGAAGAAGTGTCAAAAAAGTTTCTGTCGCTATCGTAGTTTGTTGGTGCTGCGATTACAACAAAATCTGCATTTTCATAAGCCGTTTGAGCATCTAGTGTTGCTGTTAAATCAAGCTCTTTTTCAGTTAAATATTTTTCTATATAATCATCTTGAATTGGTGATTTTTTATTATTAATTAATTCGACTTTTTCTGGGATAATATCCACTGCAACAACCTCGTGTTTTTGTGCCAAAAGTGTTGCGATTGAAAGACCAACATATCCTGTTCCAGCTACTGCTATTTTCATAATATATAACCACGTCTTAGTGACGAACCTCTCATTTTTTCTTTGAATAATTATAACATATTCTACAAAAAAAAGCAAGTATTTTGTCTATTTTGCGATTTTTGAATTAAATAAATTTTTCTTTTCATATAAGAGTTTTAGTGTTAAAATTAAGCTAATAACTTTATAACAAAACGAGGTGAAATTTGTGAAATGCAATCTTTGTCCACGAAATTGTGATATAGACAGAAACAGTAAACAGGGATATTGCGGTGGTGGCTCTAAAATTAAAATAGCCCGTGCAATGCTCCATAAATGGGAAGAACCCTCGATAAGTGGCGAGAATGGTTCTGGTGCAATTTTCTTTTCTGGCTGTCCGCTCAAGTGCGTTTTTTGCCAAAATTTTGATATAAGCACGGATAATTTTGGAGCAGAAATTTCTGTTGCTCGCCTTGTAGAAATATTTTTTGAGCTAGAAAAACAGTCGGCACACAACATAAATTTGGTGAGTCCAAGCCAGTATGTATCAGAGATTATTCAGGCTCTAAAAATCGCAAAACCACTGCTGAAAATCCC
>JAWXUN010000078.1:0-7705 GCA_044426425.1 Clostridia bacterium
ACGATAAGAACGGCTCTTTTGCACATAATTCTGCATCTACTGTCAAGGAGATATCTTGTCCGCCAATATACGGATTGCTTGGCAATGTGTTAAGCCCTGTGATAAAATTATATCCGACAAGCTCGGATTTAAGCCTAGACTGAATACTTGTGCCGATGTATCCGCTATAATCGCCAATTGTGTGCAAAAGAGCCGTTCTTATCGTTACATCATCGCTATACAGCTTTTCGCCGTCCTCTTCATATAATAACAAAAGATTGTTAGAGTCAAGAATATCTCCACTCTCAACCGTTGCATCTGAGGCATAAATATGTCCGTTATACGCTTGGGCAATCCATGTTTCTCCATTCACAAACAGGTTAACCAAAAGATATAGCAATGGCCCTATCAATAATATCAAAACAAAATATAAAACCGCCGAACGTAGTCCTGTTGTTTTCATCAAATTCTCCTTTAGCTATTTTATTTAATAATATTTTCTCTTAACTTTTTTTATTGTATCACCATTTTGTGTACTTGGTTTTTTTCTTGTGTTAACTTTTTGTGTGCTTGGTCTTTTTTTAGTTTGACTTGAGCGAGAATTTATATCTTCAAAATAAATCTGTGACGTGCTAGATATGTCACCTTTGTATGCAAATTCTTTTTTGCCAGCACGCTTAAGTCCATAGGTTCTCTCGTCCGAAGCTTTGATAAACGCAAGAAGTCCCCACACAGAGAGCATACTAGAACCGCCAAGACTGATAAACGGCAAAGTTACACCAGTGAGTGGAAAGACATCTGTTGAGCCAAATATGTTCAGGCAAGCCTGCAAGACCATTGCTCCGGCTGCCGCACAAGAGGCGATTGAGTAAAAAGCCGAGCGACTTCTCTTTGCACTTTGCAAGCAACAAAGAAGAAACACAACAAGAGCCAAAACAACAACAAATCCCATAAGCAAACCCTGCTCTTCGCAGAGCATACCAAAGACCAAATCACTCTCGCCAGCTGCGATATAGTGCAGATATCCTCTGCCAAGACCCATGCCAAAAAATCCACCGCTTGCAAGATACGTAAGTGTTCTTGATTGCTGATAACCCAGACTATCATTGATGTGTTCCCACACATTTCCCCAACCCTCGAACCGCTGGGCGACATAAGGCTTGTAATAAATTATCATAACAACACCGACAACCGCAACCGTTAAAATCAGTGCAATTGTTCTGATACTGCCAGAACGCATAAAGGCGATGATGAGAAAAGCACCAAAAAAGACCATAGCAGAGCCAAAGTCACGCATAACCGCCAAAAAGCCCATGCATATAACCGAAAATACAATAAAAATTGTTATATTCTTTTTTGTTTGTAGTTTGTCAAGAGTAGATGCACCAACCAAGATGTATGCAATCTTGATAATTTCAGACGGCTGAATGCTGATAGAACCTATATAAATCCAGTTTTTTGAGCCATTTATTTCTTTTCCGATTACCATATTTAGTGCAAAAAAGCCAATCGCCAACAGCCCAAAATATAAGTGCCACTGGGTGATTTTATCTACATTTCGCATTATTCCAATCATTATCAAGAACAAAATTATTCCACCAACCATTGCAAAAAACTGAGTTGTGATAACCTCAAAACCTTGCCCAGAAAGCAAGATTATTCCAATTCCAGAAAGCAAAAGTCCTATCGTTTCAACCTCAAAAGTCCGCCTGTCGAGAATGAACATAGAGATAAGATACATCGCCCACGAGAAAAAAATCAGTCCAACAAATATTACCCAAGGATAAACTTTGAACTCCCCAGTGCCAAAGCTTAGCTGAATTGTCATAAGTAAATGCACAAAACCTGTGAGCACTAACAAAGAAACAGGCGATGCCGCTTTTTTTGTAAATCCCGTAAAACCAATGTCAATTTTTCTGTACTGCTTGTCCGTGTTTTTTAGGCAAAGCTTAACCTTGCCAATTTGTATTCTGTCGCCAATGTCAACAAGAACTCTTCCCTCTACTTTTTCGCCATTTACTGCCACACCAGCTTTTGAGTCTGTGTCAACAACAAACCAACCCTCTTTTCTTCTTAAAAGAACAGCATGGTCACGGCTGACAGTTTGGTCCTCAATAACAATGTCGCAACTTTTTGCTCTGCCAATAGAGTTCTCCCAATAGAGCACAGGAAAAGTCAGACCTGTCCTAAGTTCTTGTAGCATTATAACAGGCGAGTCACTTCTTTGTCCTTTTTTAAACGAAGTGAAACACCGCCATACAATAAATAGGGCGACTATTGGTGCAATTATCCTTAAAAAAAGCATAAAGAATTGCAAGAATTCTGATTGTAAAATAAAGTCTAAAAATTCGTTCATATTTTTTCCTTGATCGGAGCAAGCTCTCCGCTTGTTTTATAAATTGAGTTAGCTGGCACAAATCCACGGAGCATAGTCAGCGGATAAATTCTTGAGCCTTTTCCAACAACTGTTCCTGGGTTCATAACTGTGTTACAGCCAACCTCCACATTGTCGCCAAGCATTGCACCAAATTTTTTGAGTCCACTTTCCAAAACCAACTCTTCTATTTTTAGATTAACATTTGTTTTGTCTTGCTTGACGTTTGAAGTAATCGCACCAGCACCAGTGTGAGAAGCAAAGCCAAAAATAGAGTCGCCAACATAATTATAGTGTGGCACCTGAACCTTGTTAAAAAGAATTGTGTTCTTTAGCTCAGTAGAATTTCCGACAATGCAATTGTTGCCAACGATAACATTTCCACGGATAAAAGCACCAGGGCGAACCTCTGTATTCTCACCGATAATGCAAGGCCCTGTAATATAATTGTTTGGGTATATAAAAGCAGATTTTGCAATCCAAATATCATCAGCTTTTTTTTCATAAACATTTTCATCTAGTGTTTCGCCAATTTCTTTTATAAAACTGCCAATTTTAGGCAAAGCCTCCCAAGGGTACTCGCAAGTTTCTAAAAGAGGTTTTGCAATTGTATTATCCAAATTGTATAAAGCTTTTGTTTTTAGTTGTCTTTTCATAAAAATATTCGACAAAGAATAAGTACTTTGTCGCACACCACCTTTCAAAAATACACAAAAATATATGAATAAATATATTGTACCATATAATTACAAAAAAATCAAACACAGATTTTTTTGATTTTAACAAGATAAATGTTTGCATTTTTGATGTAATTGTGTTATAATTACATCAATTATATAGAAAAAAAGGAATATTTATGAATACAGAAAATAATATTGAAAAAAACGAAAAACGCTCAGATATAATTGCAGGAAGAAACGCAGTTACAGAAGCTCTGAAAAGTGGCAGAACAATTGATGTTCTATTCGTCCAAAACGGACAAAAAACGGGCTCTCTTTCTGTTATAATAAGAAAAGCAAAAGACAAAGGCATTACGATAAAAGAAGTAGACTCAAAAAAATTGGACTTTATGTGTGCAGGTGCTGTTCACCAAGGAGTTGTAGCAACCGCAGCCGTAAAAGAATATTCTTCTCTTGACGATATTTTTGCACTAGCCAAAGAAAAAGACGAAGCCCCTTTCATTATAATATGTGACGAACTGACTGACCCACAAAACTTGGGTGCTATTTTAAGAACAGCCGATTGCAGTGGTGTTCACGGCGTTATCATTCCAAAAAGACGCAGTGTTGGTCTTAGTTATGCTGTCGGAAAATCTTCTGCTGGTGCTGTTGAATACGTTCCTGTTGTGCGTGTTAACAACCTAGCAATGACAATTGACGAGCTCAAAGAGCGTGGTGTTTGGATTTATAGTGCAGATATGGATGGACAAGACTATACAAAGACAGACTTCAAGGGTTCTGTCGCACTTGTTATAGGAGCAGAAGGAAAAGGAGTGCAAAGACTTGTTCGTGACAAATCAGATTTTATTGTTTCTCTTCCTATGAAAGGCAAAATCAACTCTCTCAATGCCTCTGTTGCTTGCGGAATACTTTGTTATGAAATTTTAAAACAAAGATAATCTAAAAAATTTTTTTAAACCTTTAGAAAGGATACTGATATGGCTAAAAAACGTAAAAATCATTCTTTCGATAAAAACAAAAATGTTCGATACGACGAACTTTTTTCTGAAAACACAGATACCAGCAACGAGGAAGCTTATGAGAAAATAAAAGCAAAACGCAAAAAAAATTTGGCTAGTTCTCTTGAGAGTAGTTCAATGAATATCGAGCAATTAACTGGCGAATTTGGCTTTGTTGCACCTATACCTATTTCTAGCGACGATAACACATCTATGTTTATTGATACCGACTTTCAAAATATTATTAACCAAAGTTCTGTCGATAACAAAGAAACAAACGATTTTAGCAACGAAGCGGACGAGCAAAGTATAAACCGAATTTTGCAAAGTTTAAACGAAAACGATGAAGATGATGTAAAAATATACAAGCTGACAACTGAAACAAAAAGCGACGAAAAGCCCATGACTGTCAAACAAGATGAGAGCACAGGCGAAAAAAAAGTTAAAAAACCAAAAACTAGCGATGCTAAACCAGTTGTAGAAAAAGTCCCAGATACTCCGCCAGAAAACGAAGAAGTTCCAAAGAAAAAGAAGAAAAAGAAAAAACCTCAAGTTGAGATTAAAGAAGACGTTTTAGAAGAAATAAAACCAGAGCCAGAAGTGCAACTTCCTATTATAGAAAGGTTTCCGGCTATTCGTGACCCAAGGCAGTATAGAAGTAAAATTTTGCCAATTAATATCGTTGATATAAACTCTTTGCAAAAAGTTCTTGTATCAGAAATTAAAAAAATGAAAAACGATGTTAAAGAAATTAACTTGCCAAGCCGTAACTCCGTTTCTCAGTTATATGATAATATAGAAAATCCAGACTCTGACACTGACGATAGCACAAGCGATTTTAGACGAATTTCTAGTACAATCAGAAAAAAAATACAATCTTCTTATTTTAATATTTTTCTGACAAGCTTTCTTTGTGCGATAATGTTTTTTGTTACCTCTATCAACGAACAATCTTATGTCACAGGAAACACCGAGGGCAACCCTGTTCCATATTTAATCACCAGTCTTGTTATAATTTCTATTGCTTTTATAGCCTCTTTCAAAAATATTATAAAGGGAATTTCTTCTCTTGTATCGTTAAGGCCAAACGCTGACAGCTCCATGGCTATTTTGTGTTTAACAATCCTTATACATACTTCTGTCGCTTTTTATTTTCCAGAACAAATTTTGGACGGAAGTATTCACGTTTATCCATTTGTTGCCCTTTTGTCTATTTTGTTTAACAATGTTGGCAAAGTTGTCGCATATAACAAACAAAATAGCACCCTCAGATTTGTTTCTTCAAGAGAAGATAAATATGCATTGCAAATTGTTGGCGACTATGGACTAACAAGAGATTTTGCTGGTGACAGCGTGTTTGGCTCGCCAGTTATTGCTTATCAAAAAAAAGCAAACAAGCTTATAAACTTTCAAAAAATCGCCAAAGAGCCTGACCCATCTGAATTTGCAAGCAAAAATTTAACTCTTCTTTTTATTTTGGCTTCTTTATTTTTGGGAGTTTTGCAAGCCCTTATCAACCAAGATGTTTTCAGCGGTTTTAGTGTTTTTGTGGCTTCGGTTTGCGTTTCTAGCTCAATTGGAAACATCTTGTGCGTTAATCTTATAATGAGCAGACTCTCAAAAAAACTTCGCTCATTTGGTGCGATGATAAATTCATACTATTGTATTTCTGAACTCGCAAAAGTCAATGCCGTCGCTTTTTCTGCTTCCGAACTTTTCCCACAGGGAAACATTCACCTAACAGATGCAAAAACATACGGTAATCAAGACCCAGAAACTGTCTTGCTATATGCAGGAATTTTAGCGAACGAGGCTGGCGGAACTCTCAAAGACATCTTTTCTCAATTTATAAGAGAAGACGAAACAAGAGGGCTTAAAGTTACTTCTTTGTTTTTTGAAGACGGCAACGGTGTTTCTGGAGAAATTGACAAATCCAGCATTTTGATTGGCAACAGAGATTTACTCTTGAAAAATGGTATTGAACCACCGCTAAAAGAAGATGTTATTGAGTATACTGGAAGAGGCGAAAAGGTTCTTTTTATCGCAGTTAACGGAGAGTTTTCTGCCATGCTCGTGCTAAGATACAGCATTGACCGAAAAAAAATCACCGCTCTAAAAGACCTAGAAAACCGAGGAATTACCATACTTGTTCAGTCTTCTGACTCTAACATAACACAAAAAATGCTCGCAAATTCTTTTGGATTATATAAATCTAGTGTCAAAATTTTGTATGGGCAAGTTGGCGAAAAATACGAAAAAATGATTAAGCAAACTTTGCCAAAAACCGATGCACTTGTTGCAACAAAAGGAAAATCCGAGGCAATGGTAGAAATTATAAAAGATTGTGACATACAAAAGAAAATGGTTTCTTTGCTTGTAGCCTTGCAGTGCACAGGCTCTATACTTGGATTTGCACTTGTTGTTTTGCTAAGTTTTTTGGGAAGTATCACTCACCTAACCGCACTTTCTATTAGTCTATATCAATTATTTTGGTTGGCTATCACCATATTTGTGCCAAAAGCAAAGAAAATGTAGCTTTATTTGTTTTTTGACAAATTTGCTTTTAGTTCTTGACATATTTTTTAAAGAGCGTATAATAATATTTATAAAAATTATTATTTTAAGGGGGGCACTATTATGAGTGACTCATGTTCACATAATTGTGAAAGTTGTAAACTAGATTGTAGCAGCCGTGAGAAAGAAAGTCTTCTTGCAAAGCCACATGATGGTAGTAATATCAAAAAAGTTATCGGTATCGTAAGCGGAAAAGGTGGCGTTGGCAAAAGCCTTGTCACATCTCTTTTGGCTGTTATGGCTCGCAGAAACGATTATAACACTGCTGTTTTGGATGCTGATATCACAGGCCCATCAATTCCAAAAGCATTTGGGCTTAACACTCGTGCAACAGGCAGTGACGAGGGACTTTTCCCTGTTATGACAAAAACTGGTATTCGCACAATGTCGCTGAATTTGTTAACAGAAAACGAAACAGACCCTGTTTTGTGGAGAGGTCCAATTATCGCTGGAACTGTCAAACAATTCTGGACAGATGTTATATGGGGAAATGTTGATTATATGTTTATTGATATGCCTCCTGGCACTGGCGATGTTCCGCTAACTGTTTTTCAATCAATCCCAGTTGACGGCATTGTTATTGTTGCTTCACCTCAAGAACTTGTTGGAATGATTGTAGAAAAAGCTGTTAACATGGCAAAGATGATGAACATTCCTGTATTGGCACTTGTCGAGAACATGAGCTATGTAACTTGCCCAGATTGTGGCAAAGAATTGCACGTTTTTGGCGAGAGCAAAATTGATAGCATCGCCGAAAAACACGGAATTTCCACAGTCGCAAAATTGCCAATAGACCCAAAACTTGCATCAGCTTGCGACAAAGGTGCGATAGAACTTTTTGAGGGCGACTGGCTAAACGAAATACTTAGTAAAATAACAGAATAATCATAGAAATGCAATCTTGTATCGTTGTGATTTGCGTATATTAAAACTGTACATTTAATGTAGGGTGGGGGCTCATAGTCGGTAACTTAAGTAATAAGTAAAAGTGAAGAGTTAATAGGTATAGCGGAAATCTTGCGATTTCTTAATTATATATTGTTTTATAAACTATATTTTTCTAAATAAATTATAATATACAAAACTTTAATCAAAAAATC
>JAWXUN010000079.1:0-7637 GCA_044426425.1 Clostridia bacterium
ACACCTTTGAATGGCAGTGGTAAAAAATGCATTATGGAAATGCTTAAGCGTATTGAACTTAGTGATGTTACTGTTGTTAAAGAACAAAGTGAGCCAGACGGAAACTTTCCAACTTGCCCATATCCAAACCCAGAGATAACAGAAGCTTTGCAAAAAGGTCTTGACCTTTGCGAAGAGGTTAAACCAGACTTGCTTTTAGCGACTGACCCAGACTGCGACAGAGTGGGTATTGCTGTAAACCAAAACGGAAATTATGTACTAATGAGTGGTAACGAGGTTGGCGTTTTACTTCTTGATTTTATCGCTCGTTTCAAACTTGAACACAACGAAATGCCTGCAAATCCAGTTGCTGTTTCAACTATTGTTTCTACTGCTATGACAGCCGAAGTTGCTAAGAATTATGGCATTGAATTAAGAAATGTTCTAACAGGTTTTAAATATATTGGCGATGTTATTGCAGAGCTAGAAAAAGACGGACACCCAGAGAGATATCTTTTAGGTTTTGAAGAAAGCTATGGCTATCTAAAAGGCGGTTATGTTCGTGACAAAGACGCTGTTAATGCCTCAATGCTTATTTGCGAAATGGCATCTTATTTCAAAAAACAAGGAAAAACACTTATTGATGTTATGAGTGAATTATACGAAAAATATGGTTATTATATGAATGAAACTCTCAGTTTTACATTTGAGGGTGAAGACGGCATGATTAAGATGAAAAATATCCTTGATGATATCAGAAAAAATCCTGCAAAAGAGATTATTTCTTCAAAAGTTGTTGCATTTAGCGACTATCAAAATTCTGTATGCTATGCAAACAACGAAGAAACAGTTATCAATCTTCCAAAATCTAATGTTTTACAATTCAATTTAGAAAATGGTTCAAGACTTATCGTCAGACCATCAGGCACAGAGCCAAAAATCAAACTATACCTATCTGCAAAAGGTAACACAAAAGAAATATCAATGCAATTGTTAGAAGAAATGGCAATTGACGGCAAAAAAATTCTTGGTATTTAATTTTCAAAAATTTACATAGTATAAAAACATTCGACGCTAACAGGTATCGAATGTTTTTTTATGGTTTTTTTCTTCTTTTTCCTGTTAACAGCAAATCTGTACTGACACCATACAATTTTGAAAGTCTTAACAAAGTTTTCAAGTTGGGTTCTGTTTTGCCAGATTCGTAATATGAATATGCCGACCGAGTGATATGCAAATAGTCCGCAACTTTTTGTTGAGTTAAATTTCTATATAAACGTAATTTTCTAATCCTTTTTCCAAATTCCAATTCAAACATAGTTACTCCTTAAATTATATTTGCTCATAATATTGAGCATTTCTGTATTAATATTATCATATAATTTATTAAAATGCAAATAATATTGAGCAAAGAGGTAATTATGGATAAATTAAGACAAGATGAAAGTATTGGAAAAAACATAAAAAATTTAAGAAAAACTTCTAAATTAACACAAGAACAAGTTGTAGCACGGCTACAATTGAAAGGTTCAACTACAATGCGTTCAGTCTATTCAAGATACGAAACAGGAGAGTTGAATATAAAAATCAGTGATTTAAGAATTTTAAAAGAAATTTTTAGTTGTTCTTTTGATGATTTTTTTATATAAGTTTTGCCAAGACGATTTAAAAGTTGCATAAAAAATTAGGGACTGTTGTTTAACAGTCCCTATAATTTTAATGATTTTCTTTATAAATATTTCTCTCTATAACCATGTTGTCTTTCGACTCGTATAGTTCATTTAGCATTGAGTAATATGCACCAGGAACTACTATTCCGTTTACACTCACGATGCCAAGACCCGATACACCGATGATTTTATCCGCCAGTTTAACGCAGTTTGTGTTAATCGCATAATATTTTCTGAAAGGTCCTTTTTTGATTTTATAAATCTTTGCATTTGCTGTTTCAACAAAGTGACTTGCAGGGTCGAGTGCTTTGTCGTATTCAATACCTTTTTCAAAATCCGTTTGCCAATCAACAAAATTATCTTTTATTTTTTGAAGTTCGTTTTCTATCCTTAATTTTTGTTCATCATCTAAAGCGATACCAAAACCAACAACAATTTTCTTTTCAATATCAAGGCAAAAGTCTATATATTTCTCGTGGTTACAAGTTAAAACAGAACCGTCAGAAAAAACTCCGCCCATTAAGTGAGAATGTATGTCGTAGCAACCATAGGAATACACTGTGTCCTCATACCTAAGATCAACATGGCCAGTTCTCTGTGCACCTTTGTCAACAAGGTGTATATACACTTCTAAAGGGCAATTTTGTTTTTCTTGAGTTTTACGTTTTTTTAAAAGCTTGCTTGCCTCTTTAGGATTTAATTTGAAGTATTCATTAAAATTATCAATGAGTTTGCCAGGTAAGAGTGCTGTCAAAAAAATTGGCAAGGCTATTTTGATTTTTGATTTAATTTTAGCACTAGAATTTCCGTATAACAAAATTTCTGAAATAGCATTAACTAGCGAAGATACAGAATAAATAATTAAGTAAATTCCTACAATCTTAAATGTTAGCGATATGTTAGAACTCCACCAAAAAAGAAGTGAAATGCCAAAGCCTAAAGACACAAAAGCCGATGAACCATAGCGAAACTTTCCGTGCATTTTAAGCATTATGCATTGCACGCAAATAGTCGCCTGAGCTATACCACATATCAAGAACCACATTCCAAAAATTTTGCTTATTGACATAGCAATTAAATTAGGTAAAAACATAAGCAAAGCCAAGATGATAGTTATAGCAATTGACAATAGCGTGTGAAGAATACTTTTTGTATTAGCGTGAACTTGTAAAGCTCTAGAAAATCCGCTTAACAGAATTATTAAAAACAAAAGATATCTCGAAAGTGAAAAGGCAAGATTTGCATCTACAATCGAAATAATACCGAACACAGCGATTATTATGAATTGAATAAAAAACAAAGATGGGTTAATATATCGTTGTTTAAAAGGGTTTTTCATACATATTCTCCTTAGAAAAAATTCTTTTATATAACAATAACATATTTTTTTATAAAATACTATTGATTTTTTGTGAATTTATGGTATTATATTACTAATAGGAGGCTTTGATTTATGAATACAAAAGAAACAATTGTTATAAAAGTTGGCACATCAACAATCACTTATGATAGCGGAAAATTAAATTTACGCTTGTTTGATAGTTTGTGCAGAGTTATTAGCGACTTGCAAAACTCTGGCAAAAAAATTATTCTCGTTTCATCTGGTGCTATTGGTGTCGGTGTTGGAAAACTCGGACTTAACGAAAGACCAGAGAGTACAGAACAAAGACAGGCACTTGCGGCGGTGGGACAATGCGAGTTAATGTTTATGTACGATAAAATTTTTGGCGAATACAACAGAACAGTCGCACAGGTTCTTTTAACAGCAGAGGTTATAAACGAAAGTATTACAAGAAAAAATGTTGAGAACACATTTTCAGAACTCCTTAAAATGGATATAATTCCAATTGTAAACGAAAATGACACAGTTGCAACAGCCGAGCTTGAGGGAAAAGTTTTTGGCGATAACGACACGCTTTCTGCGATAGTTGCCTGTGTTGCAAATGCGGACAAACTTATAATTTTAACAGACACAGACGGACTATATACAGCAAATCCAAAAATATATAAAGAGGCTGTGAGAATTCCACAAGTTAAAATTATTGATGATTATATTATGAGCCTAGCTGGCGAAAGTTCTTCAAACCGTGGAACTGGTGGCACTATAACAAAAATAAAAGCGGCAAAACTTGCAACTTCACACGGAATTGAAACATCAATAATAAAAGGTGATGATCCAGAAAATCTATATAAAATTTTAGATAAAAAGGATATCGGAACAGTGTTTACAAGTCAGTAATTTATTTTGTAAATTAATATATAAAAAAGAGAAAGAGGTAGTTAATATGAAAAAACCAAATATTTTCATTATGATGACAGAAGATATTTGCCCAAATTTTGGATGTTATGGAGATACAAATGCTCTGACACCAAGAATTGACGAATTTGCGAAAGATAACATCAGATTTACATACTGTTCTTCTGCTGCTCCAGTTTGTTCAGCAGCTAGAACTTCTTTAAATCTTGGTATGTTCGGTAGTGCAGCAGGTGTTGGGCAACACAGAAGTTGCAGTCCACTTCCACCATATATCAAAAACATCGGCGAATATATGCAAGAAGCTGGATACTTTACAGCAATTGGTAAAACAGACTTCAACTTTCCACACATAGACAACAAGGGATACGACATGGCTGTTGCAACAACAACAAAAGATGATTTGAACTTTTCACAATCATATCTTGATGTAATCAATGCAGCAGGCGACAAACCAGTATTTATGGTTCAAACAACTGCTTGTACTCATCAATCTCAATACGGACATACAGAAGACAAAAATGAGCACAGAGAAACAATGCCAAGACTAAAAGAAGACGAATACCAAGTTCGTGAAGAAATTGATATTCCTGGCTATCATTTTGACTCAGTAGAGGCAAGAGAGATTTGGGGACAATACCACGAAAAAATCACAACACTAGACAGAATGTTTGGTGAAGCTATCGAGAATTTGAAAAAAGCTGGAAAATACGAAGACTCAATCATATTCTTTGTAGGTGATAACGGACACGGTATCCCACTAGGTAAATGCGAACTTTGGGACGAGGGTGTTCATGTTCCTTTCATTCTTCATGTTCCACAAGATATGGAATCACAATTTGATTTAAAAGAAGACCAATGCGGCAGATATACAGACAGAATGGCTAGTTTTATCGACTTTGCTATAACTTCACTTTCACTAGCTGATGCAGAAATTCCTCCACATTTACAAGGTAGAATTTTACTTGGGAAAAATAGAGAAGAAGACCCAACAGAGATTTATTCATACAGCGAAAGAGTTGACGAAGTTTTTGAGAACAGCCGTTGTGTTCGTGAAAAAGACAAATTATTCACTTGTGACTTTGGTTATAGCTTATACAGACGTCCAAATATGTATCAAACAACATCTTCTCCATGGTTCTTGCGTTCTATGATTGAAGAGGGCTACGCTCACGAAATTTCTGACACAGACAGAAGAGCATTCTTCCGTGCAATGCCAAGAATTACAGAGCAAATGTTTGATTTAACAGTTGACAGAAACCAATTAGAAAACATTGCTGTTAAAGAAGAGAACGCTGAAGAAGTTGCGAGAATGAGAGAAGTTTTACTTAAAAATGTAAAAAAATATCGTGACGGCGTATTTATGCCAGAACCATTCTATTATGAATACATGAAAAAAACAGGTAAACCAGTCTACGAGGTTTTCCAAGATGATACTTGCTACCCACTAGATAGACTAATTGACCTATGGAGAGATTGCGTTACTGGTAAAGAAATAACTGATGTAAATAAAGAAACAGCTCCAGAGCGTATGATGCTTGCAAAATTCTGTGCTGATAGAAACGAGCTTGACAAAATCAAAGTGCTACTAAACGATGAGAGTGAAGTTGTTCGTGCTTATACAGCATTCAGACTAGGCGACAACGAAACAATCGAGAATATCTTACAAACAACTGACAATTTCTTGCTATCACTATATATCGCAGACCTAATCGCATTTTGGTGGGACGGAAAAGGCACAAAATCACTAGAGATTTTAATTGACCGTCAATTAAGAAAACTACAAAATGGTGAGTTTGAATTTGTTATGAACGATAGATACATAAGACCTATGAACAGCTCTTTGAATATGTTAGCAGCAAGATATGGCTATCGTATTCCAGATGATATCAAATCTCAAAAATGGCCTGACCACGAGCAAGCTCATTCAGAATTAGTGCTTGCTGCTTTGAAAAGATAAACTTATAGGAGAATTGTAATGAAAAGACCCAATATTTTGTTAATGATGACAGAGGATATCTGCCCAAATTTAGGTTGTTATGGCGACGTAAATGCATACACACCAAGACTAGATGAGTTTGCGAAAGAGAATATTCGTTTCACTTATTGCTCATCAGCTGCCCCAGTTTGCTCTGCTGCAAGAACATCGCTTAACCTAGGAATGTTCGCTTGTACAGCTGGTGTTGGGCAACACAGAAGTTGCAGTCCACTTCCAGATTACATCAAAAATATCGGCGAGTATATGCAAGAGGCTGGCTATTATACAGCGATTGGTAAAACAGATTTTAACTTCCCTCACGACGGACACAAAGGCTACGATACTCTTGTTTTTACAAGTTACAGAGATGATGATATTTTCGGAAAATCGTATGTAGAAGTTTTTGAAAAAGCAGGTGACAAACCAGTTTTTGTTGTTCAAACAACTGCAATTACTCACCAATCTCAATATGGCTACACAGATAGCACAGAAAAACACAGAGAGTCAATGCCAAGACTTTTGGAAAACGAACAACAAAACCGTGATGATATATATGTTCCTAATTATCATTTCAATACATTAGATGCGAGAGAATTGTGGGCACAATACCACGAGAAAATCACAACAATGGACAGAATGATTGGAGAAGCTGTTGACAATCTAAAAAAAGCTGGAAAATACGAAGACTCAATAATCTTTTTTGTTGGCGACAACGGACAAGGTTTCGCACAAGGTAAATGCGAGCTTTGGGACGAGGGCGTACACGTTCCGTTTATCATGCACGTTCCAGAAGAGATGGAAAAACAATTTGAACTTAAAGAAGATAAATATGGCAGATATTGTGAAAGACTCACAAGTTTCACAGACTTTGGAGCAACAGCTCTGTCACTAGCTGGAGCAGAAATTCCACCACATTTCCAAGGTAGAGTTCTTCTTGGTGAAAATAAATCAGAAGACCCAACATCAATTTATTCATACAGTGAAAGAGTTGACGAAGTCTTTGAGAACAGCCGTTGTGTTCGTGAAAAAGATAAATTATTCACTTGCGATTTTGCATATAGCCCATGCAGAAGACTTAACTCATATCAACATCTTGCATCTCCATGGTTCACTCATTCTATGATAGAAAAATGCTACGAAAATGATATTCCAGACACAGACAGAAGGGCTTTCTTCCGTTCTATGCCAAGAATTGAAGAGCAAATGTTTGATTTAGTTAACGACAAAGACCAACTAGACAACCTAAGCGTTAAGTCTGAATATGCTGACGAAGTTGTAAGAATGAGAGAGTTACTCTTATCAGATGTAAAAAAATATCGTGATGGTGTGTTTATGCCAGAGCCTATGTATCTTGAATATATAGAAAAAACTGGCAAACCTATCTACGAAGTTTTTCAAGATGACGAGCAATATCCAATTGACAGATTAATTGACTTATGGAGAGATTGCGTTACGGGCAAAGAAATTACAGACGTAAACAAAAAAACAGCCCCAGAGCGTATGATGCTTGTAAAATTCTGTGCTGATAGAAATGAGTTTGACAAAATCAAGTGCCTAGAAAATGATGATAGCGAAGTTGTTCGTGCTTATGTTGCGTTCAGATTAGGCGACAACGAAACTGTCGAAAAAATTCTTGCTACAACAAAAAATCATATTCTTGTCATGTATATCGCTGATTTAATCGCATTTTGGTGGGATGGAAAAGGTGACAAATGCCTTGAGATTATGGTTGAGCGTTGCCTAGATAAAAACGAAT
>JAWXUN010000080.1:0-7544 GCA_044426425.1 Clostridia bacterium
ACTCAATCGTTCTGCAAGATGTCGTGCCAACAGCTATTACTCTGCCACCGTTCTCTTTTGTTTCGTTTATCAAATCAGCCGTTTCTTGTGGCATATAGTAGTGCTCGGAGTGCATTTTGTGATCACTTATTCTATCTGCACTGACTGGTCGAAAGGTTCCTAAACCAACATGAAGAGTAACAAAAGCTATTTTAATACCCTTTTCTGCTATTTTTTTCAACAGTTCATCTGTGAAGTGTAGCCCTGCAGTAGGTGCAGCTGCCGAACCAATTTCTTTTGAATAAACAGTTTGATATCTCTCTTTGTCCTCTAGTTTTTCTTTTATATAGGGTGGCAGTGGCATTTGACCAATTTTATCTAAGGTGACAAAAAAATTGTCCTCACAATCAAATTTTATAAGCCTGTTTCCATCTTCTAAAACCTCGACAACCTCTCCAATCATCAAGCCATCGCCAAAAACAAACCTTACGCCTACTTTTGCTTTTCGTCCTGGTTTTGTTAAACATTCCCAAATATTATCTCCCTTATTTTCGAGAAGTAATAATTCTATCGCTCCACCGCTATTCTCTTTTTTGCCGTAAATTCTTGCTGGCAAAACTCTTGAATTATTCAAAATAAGGCAATCGCCTTTTTCTAGCATATCAATTATATTAAAAAATCTTTTGTGTTCAACTTTTCCGTTGATTTTATCTACACACATAAGCCTAGAATTATCCCTTGGCTCTATCGGTGTTTGTGCAATCAATTCTTCTGGTAAGTCGAAAAAGAAATCTTTTGTTTGAAAATTATCCATTCATTCTCCTTTAGTTTTCTATTATGGACAAAATTTTGTCTTTGTATTTGCATTTTATATAGTCACCGTTAGAAATTTGGTATCCATAAAATCCTTTTTTTGAACATTCTAATATATCCATTATTGACATAATCGTGCCACCATGGCATACAATAACTATTGTAAAATTCTCATTTGCACTCTCTGTTATTTCATAAAAAGCATCAAGACATCTTTTGTTAAAATCAGCACGAAGCTCACCACCAAGTGCCTCTTCTGTTCCGTCTATAAAATTTCTGTAATGCATATTATCTTTTAAATCTTCGTAAGTTTTATTTTCAAATTCGCCAAAATCTATCTCTTTTAAATTGTCGATAATTTGAAAATCCTTGTAAAATAAGCTTGCCGTTTCAACGCACCTTTTCATAGGACTGACAAAAATTACATCTGGATTTTTTGGCAATTCTTTTGTTATATTTTGTTTTTCTATGTCAACAAGGCTCTCGTCTGTTCTGCCGATATACCTCTTTTCAAAGTTCCCTTTTGTTTTTAAATGCCTTAAAAAATAAATGTTCATAAATTCACCAATTCGTTATATTAAATTCAGTGTGACAAGCATTGTTAGTGGCAGTAAAAGTTCTGTTACCGATATAATAAAACCAGTTAAATCTCCAGTAATTCCGCCAAATTCCTTTTTGATTGTCGAAACAAAAAAGCACAAAAACACAGCCATCACAAATATGATTGCAAGGCAAACTTGCCAGCTTATCAGAGCGTAGATAGCTAGTGATATAATTATCCAAATTGCCAAAACAATTTTGTTAATCTTTTGGCTTGAAGCACCAGAAAAAGTTGCTCCCAGTCCATTTTTTCTTGCCTTTGGAACTGACAACATTGTGAGTGCTCCAATTGCACGACTCATAACAAAAGTTAAACCAACAGCAATGAATGGCAAAAAGTTATTCCAAGAATACGCATTTTTCAAAACCTCGCTATATGTAGCATACATAAGCAAAAAGTAAACTATTGCACCGATAACACCAAAGGCACCTGTTCTTGGGTCTTTGAGAATTTCTAACTTTTTCTCTTTGCTACCATAAGAAAAAATTGCATCACAGGTGTCAATCAGACCATCTATATGTATTCCGCCAGAAACAAAAACTGGCACTAATATTAAAATTATAGCCATAAAATTCAGAGAAAAATTATATACCATGACAAATGCAAGAAACCAAAAAGCACTAATTATAACACCAACAAACGGTAAAAAGAGAAAACAATATCTCATTTTTTTATCTGTCCACTCTGTCATGGGCATAGGAATAATGCTATACATTGAAAGACATATAACAAAACTACTTATTATATCCACAAAAACCTCCTCAGAAAATCATCGCTGTTATTTCTTCGCCACCGATAATTCTTGATAACTCTTTCTTTTTTTCTTCAAAACTCAAGGCTCTTACGGTTGTAAAAGTCTTATTTTCTTTTGTTATTTTTTCTATAAACAAGTGGTTATCAGCCATTGCAGCCATTTGTGCCAAGTGTGTTATACAGATAAGTTGTTTATTTTCTGAAGCTTCTTTAAGTTTTTTTCCAACTTTATTTGCTGTGTCACCGCTGATGCCAGCGTCTATTTCATCAAAAATCATCGTAGAAACACTATCACCATGTGACAAAACTGTTTTAATTGCAAGCATAATTCTCGAAAGTTCTCCGCCAGAGGCAATTTTTGACATTGGTTTTAACTGCTCACCAAGGTTAGGCGATACCAAAAACATGATTTTATCGCAACCGTTAGAGTACAAACTAGTTCGTTCTAGTTGGGCTAAAAACTCTATGTTTGGCATATTCAAAAAACTTAGTTCATTTTTGACTTTTTTAGAAAACTCAATAGATGCTTCTTTTCTTTTTTTAGAAAGCTCTTTAGCTAAATTTATCGCTTCTATTTTTGTTTTTTCAAATTCAACTGATAATTTTTCTATATTCTCGTCAGAAAGCTCTATATTTTGCAATTCTTGTTTTGATTGTTCTAATACCTTCAAAATTTGCTCTTCGCTCTCGCCATACTTTAGGCTTAATTTATATAATAAACTTATGCGTTCTTCTACTTCTTCTAGCTCATTTGGGCTAAAATCTGTTTCGTCCTCAAGTGCCCTTAGCTCTTCGGTAATGTCTTGCAAATTATATTCTATGTCACGTAATTTTTTAGAAATACTATCAACCGCACGCATAAATTCAGACACATATTCTAGTTCAGTTGTCGCAGTGTCAATCATCGTTAAAATTCCGTCTTTGTCATCTTCTCCAACAATTGAACTTTTTGCCACAGCAATAGCTCTTGCGATATCCTCGCTATCTTTGATAATTTTTCGTCTTTCTAACAATAAATCTCTTTCACCAATTTGAATTTGAGCTTCTTCTATTTCTTCTATTTGAAATTTTAGAAAATCAATTCTTCGTTCCTTTTGCACTTGGTCTATCGTTAATTTATCTAAATTAGTTTTAATTTCTTTTAATTTATTATATTTAGCTTGATATTCTTTTAATAGCTTGTCAAGTTTTCCGTAACTATCTATATATTTTCCGTGTATTTCAGTATTAATAAGTTCGTAACTATCGTGTTGACCCTGAATAGAAATAAGCAAAACACCTAGTTCTTTTAACATTGTGGCAGTAATTGGCATTCCGTTAATCTTGCAGACAGACTTTCCGCTCATTCTTATTTCACGATAAATTTGTAATTCATCGTCATCTGTTTCTATCTCGAATTCAGCTAATTTATCCTTAACAGCTTGATTAACAGAACTGAAAAGTGCCGTTATAACCGCCTTGTCAGTGCCTGTTCTTATAATATCTTTTGAGGTTCTCTCTCCTAAAATTGCAGAAATTGAGTCTATAACAATTGACTTTCCTGCTCCTGTTTCGCCAGTTAAAACTGTGAAACCTTTTGAAAAATCAATTGAAACCTCTTCTATAACCGCTACATTTTTTATATATAAACTCGATAACATAGCATCACCTTATATTTCGATAAGTTTTCTTAATTCTTCTTGTTTCTCAAACGCTGTTTCTGTGCTAGTGCAGATGCAAATTATTGTATCTTCGCCAGCCAATGTGCCAATAAAACCATAAGTTTTGTTTGCGTCCATAGATGCACAAACCGCTTGGGCCATTCCTGTAATACATTTAATTACAACAATATTTTGTGCAGAGTCTACAGAAATAACCGAGTCTGTAAAAAGCGATAAGAACTTACTTGAAATATCTTTGCTTGCTTCTTGTCCTGTTGAATATCTGTATTTTCCTTTTTGTGAAAGTGTTTTAACCAAACGCAATTCTTTTATATCTCTTGAAACTGTTGCTTGTGTTACATCAAAACCCTCATCTCTCAATCGAGAAAGCAGTTCTTCTTGTGTATCTATATCATTTTCTCTTATAAGTTCTTTCAGTTTTTCGTGTCTTCTTGTTTTCATTTTTATTACCTTGTCTTTGCTACATAAAATATATCAAAGACGTCCTTTCTTTGTTCTTTTATATATCTTTATTAATTCCAGGAACTATTAATTTTTTGTTTACTAAATCAAAAAAATTCTTTTGATTTCCTTTTATGAGTTTAACTTTTTTGTCTGAGGCAGTGAATGACAATTCTTCGTTCTCCCTTATTTCATAAGGATCTCTGCCGTCGATAGTTAATATAACTTTTTCTTTATATTTAGGAAGAACTTTTACCTTTAAAACCGTATTTGGCGACAAAACAATGCTTCTGTTAAAAAGCGAATGTGGGCATATTGGTGTGAACAACATACACGAAATTGAACTATCGACAACTGGTCCTCCAGCTGAAAGTGCATAAGCTGTTGAACCTGTTGGGGTTGAAAAAATCAATCCATCAGCACGATACTTAAATCTTGAGTCGTCTATATCTACCTCAAAATCCAAAAGTTTTGATAAATAAGCAGAGATAACTCCATCGTTTAGAGCATTACCTATTACTTTTTCGCCACTTTTAATTTCTATCAGCATTCTTTCTTCGCAGTCAAAATCTGAACTTATGACAGTCAAAATTTTTTCTGTTTCAGAATATTCAAAATTAGCTAAATAGCCAATTCTTCCCATATTTATACCCAAAATTGGTTTTCCATCTGAATGACTTGCCGTGTGAATTATTGTGCCATCACCACCAAGAGCAAAAAAGATATCAACCTTTTCTTTTAGTTTATCGTGTGATTGAACATAATTTACATCAAAAATTTTGTCTTTCATTTGTTTGTGCAACCAAATTTCGTGTCCATTATTTTTTAGCAATATAGTAAGTTCTTTTGCGTAGTTAATTATTTTTTCGTTAAAATAATTTAAAATTATAGCAATTTTCATTACAACCTCTTAGTCAAGATTATCATGTGATTTCTCTACTATTGTTCGTGCGTCGAATTCACTTATATCTACTGCGACAGCAGATTTTTGTAGCCACGCTAGATATTCTATGTTACCCTCAGGGCCTTTTATAGGTGAAAAACTTAGTCCATTTATCGAATATCCATTATCTAAAAAAAACTCGCATAGTGTACTGACAACTTCTATATGTACATTTTTATCTCTAACTACACCTTTTTTGCCAACTTTTTCTCTGCCAGCCTCAAACTGTGGTTTGATTAAACAAACGAGTTGGGCATTTTCTTTTAACAAATTATAGATAGCTGGCAAAATTATTTTTAGAGAAATAAAAGATACATCTATACTTACAAACTCTATTTCGTCAACGATTTGCTCTTTTGTTAGTTTTCTTGCATTCGTTCTTTCAAGATTAACAACTCTTTCGTCTGTTCTAAGTGACCAAGCCAACTGACCATAGCCAACATCAACACTATAAACTTTTTGAGCAGAATTTTGTAGCATACAATCAGTAAATCCACCAGTTGATGCACCGACATCCATGCAAATTTTGTTTTCTAAAACTATTGGAAATTCTTTCATAGCTTTTTCGAGTTTTAATCCACCACGGCTGACATATTTGAGAGTTTGACCTCTAACCTCTACCTTGCTGTCAAGCTTTATATTTTCGCCTGGTTTATCAGACTTTTGATTATCAACATAAACAATTCCGCCCATAATAAGTGCTTTTGCTTTTTCTCTGCTTGGTGCTAGACCTAAATCGACAAGTAAAATATCTAGTCTTTTTTTCTCCATTAAATAATCTCCATTATTATAAGTTTTTTATCGTGTTAATTATGCTTTCTTCGTCTAGCTCACATTGTTCCAGTTGTTTTTCAAAACTTGCGTGAGAAACAAAAGCATTTTTTATATCATTTATTACAAATTTTCCTTTAAAACCAATTTCATAAGCTTTGCTAACAAAATCACTAGCAATACCACAGCTTGCCTCTTCGGCTATAAGCAATTTTTCTGAAGAAATCACCTCTTCAATCGCCTTACATGGTATCGGTATAATTCTGTTAAGTTTAATTATTTTTACTGGAAAATCTATTTTTTTTACGGCTGTTGCGACCACCGAAAATTCTCTTCCATAAGTCACAACAGAAACTTTTGCATTTTTGTCGCCAAAAACATCATAATCTTTATCACTAAAAACAAATTCTTTTGGCTTGTATCCTTCGTGCCCTCTTGGATATCTAACAGCACAAAGTTCGCAATCACTTTCAACCAATTTTTGTAAAGTAAAATCTAATTCATCAAAATAAGATGGTGAATAAACCCTTGCATTTGGAACAGTCTTTAAAAAACTAACATCAAAAACTCCTTGATGAGTTTTGCCATCATCTCCGACAAGTCCTGCTCTATCAATAGCTAAAATTACTTTTAAATTTTGAAGTGAAACATCGTGAATTAAACTGCTATACGCCCTTGAAAGAAAGGTTGAGTATACGGCAAAAATAGGAATCATGCCTTTTCGTGAGAGTCCAGCCGAAAAAGTTACTGCGTGAGCCTCTGCAATTCCTACATCAAAAAACCTTTCTTTGTGAGTTTTTGCAAAAAGATTTAGTCCTGTTCCAGAGCTCATTGCTGCTGTTATGGCACAAATTTTATCATTATTTGTTGCTAAATTTGTTATGCAGTTTCCAAAAACTGACGAGAAAGAATTTCTGCTCAACTCACCTTTTCCAGTGTTTGGGTCAAAGCTTGACACACCGTGAAAATCTTTTGGTTTATCCTCTGCATATTCGTATCCTTTTCCCTTTGTCGTTTTAACATGAATTAAGACAGGTTTGTTTATCTTTTTCGCTTTATTTAAAACTTTTGTTAAAAGTTCTATATTATGTCCGTCATAAGGGCCATAATATTGTACACCCATGCACTCAAAAATTGATGTATTATAAAAAATTCTTTTAATTAGGGTTTTAAGTTTTCTCAAAAATATTGCCAAAGCATTGCCAACCAATGGGATTTTTTTAAGCAAAAATTCAACGCTATTTTTTACTTCTATATAGCTAAAACTTAATCTTAAAATATTGAGATGTCTTGCGAGAGAGCCGACGTTTTTCGATATAGACATATTGTTGTCATTTAAAATAACAATCAAATTTTTCTTTTTTCTGCCAATATTATTAATCGCCTCAAAAGCTAAACCACCAGTGAGTGCACCATCGCCAATTATTGCAACTGTGTAATCATTTTTGTGATTTATACTGTTAGCGGTAGCAAGACCCAAAGCAGAAGAGATTGATGTGCTACTGTGCCCAGTTGTAAAAGTATCACAATCGCTTTCTTCTCTGTTTGTAAATCCAGAAAGTCCGCCTTCTTTTCTTATAGT
>JAWXUN010000081.1:0-7531 GCA_044426425.1 Clostridia bacterium
AAACTGTGGTGTGTTTCCGTGGACTTTTCCGTGGACATCTGGCAAGTCTAAAACCCAATCTGGAAAACCACCGTTTTTGCATTCGCCTGTTACCCATGGGCCAATTCTTAGCATAAAAGTTAAGCCGACTTTTTGACAAAGTTCTGCAAATTTTCTGATATTTCTGTCGCCGTCAAAACGATAAATCCCTTGCTCTTCTTCGTGATAAATCCAAAAAACATAAGAACTAACCATCTCAATTCCGCCAGCTTTCATTTTCCTTAGACCTTTTTCCCACTCACATTCGCTGTATCGTGCATAAGGAAATTCGCCAGTAATCGGAATACAAGCTTTTCCATTCTTTTTATAGGATATGGAGTCTATCGACAATGTTTCTCCGCTAGGCGATGTTCCGCCAAAATCTAATTCGATAGCTTTTCGCTCTTTGTTGTTAATATAAAAATCGTACATATAAAATTTAACCTTTCAATTAATCTTCTTTGTTCCATGGCTCTTTTGAGTTGTTCAGATATGCTACAAACCAACCACAACCCCAAGCAGAACTCCAGATAACATCTTTGTTGTATGGGTCGAGTGAGATTTCTACCATTCTGTTCGGCTGACCTAAACCTTTGTTTATTTTTGTCCAATTTTCTGCATCATCTTGAGAAATATATATTCCAGGATTTATGAACTGACAATCGGAGATAACTTTTTGTCTAGGAACAGTTGTCATAACTATGCTAGGGTCAATAGTCGAGCTAACTGCGTTCCAAACATAAGGTGCTTTGAATATTTTTTCCCAAGTTTTTCCATCATCACGACTTCTATAAACTCCGCCTTTTTCATAAGCTCCCATGTCTGTGCCTGTACATATCAATAGTTCGTGGTTCGTTTTGTTATAGAAAACACTGTTTACTGCTCCAATTTCGTCTGGCAAGTCCATTTTTGTCCACAAGTCACCACGATTTTCTGTTACATATAATCCACCATTATCATCTGTTAGTGCAGCGTATAACTTGTTCGGATTGGAATAATCCATTTCTATTCGTCTTACGTTAAAATTATCATGAGAAAGTCCGTTGTTAATTGGCTCCCAATTATATCCAGCATCGCTAGAACGATAAACTCCGTATTCGCCTTTTGTGAGCTCTGGACCATAAGAAGTGCTGACTTCTGACATTCTGCAATACTCACTACAAAGGTACATATTTTCTGGATTTATAGGGTCGATTAAAAGAGAATATTGGCTTGCACAAGCGTTGTGAGGAGGACGAGCTGAATCAAAAATTTGCGAGATATTTTCCCAAGTTTTTCCGCCGTCCAGTGTTCGTCTTACGCAACCTCGGTTTTCTTGTCGCCACATCAAAATATATATTATGTTAGGGTCTTTTGGGTGAACTGCAACTGTTGATATTGAGTGTGCTGATGGTGCATCTTTGTGCGTATCATGTATTTGCCCCTCAATTTGTTCAACCACTACCGCCTGTTTGTCTTTCCAATCGCCAGTGTCACAAGTTTGCCAAAGTCCGTGTTCGCCACAGCATAGCAAACGTCTACTTTTAATTCCTGTTTCGTGCAAAATAAATCTTCCTGGCAAATCACTCGCACCTCTGCCAACCCATTTACCACTATTTTCAGAAGTTTCGTAGTCGTCAATTTGCTCCCATGTTTTGCCATGATTAGACGACATGAGCGTTTGTTGATTTACTTGTATAAAAATATCGCCCTCGCAATTTATTTTTACAAATCTATTTCCAGAAAGTTCGTCTTTGTTATCCATAAAAGGTTGAAGATGAGCAAATCTCATGTTTGGGCTAGACTCTTGCCCAATGCTTTTCCAATATTCATTGTCTACTCCGCTATGCCAATATCTGCCAAGTCTTGCACACATTTCCCAAGTTTTTCCGCCGTCCATACTGCTAAAAACTTCTGATGGAGAAAATGTAAAATCATGCTTTGTGTTTAAAGAAACATATATTTCTTCTGGATTATTTGGGTTAACAGCTATAAAATTTAGCACTGGAATAATTGATTTTGGTAGCACGGTGAATTTTTCTTTTGCAGATTTATCACCAATACTAAACCAATAGCCTAGGGTTCTATAATATTGTTCCAAAAGAAAATCGCTGTGAATTTCACTTAAATCAAAAGCAAAATTGCCTGTTATACTTTGCCAAGTCATGCCAAAATCAAGGCTTTTGTATATACCGCCTGTTGAAGAAACAGTATCGCCTAAATCTTCATAAAAAGTTTGTTCAACTAGATATAGAATAAACTCGCCAGTTTCCTCGTTGTAATAAGAAGTTAAATCTCTTGGCAAATCGTATGGCAATCCTTTGGATTTTTTCTCCCACGAATTTCCGCCGTCAAAGCTGTGATACAATCCATAGTTAGTTGCCATTATTATATTTTGTCCATTTTCTGGATGTACAATAATTCTACAAACATCACAGTCGCTAGGCAATCCTTGGCTATATTTAGTCCAAGTTTTTCCTTTGTCGGTGCTTTTTGCAACATAGCCATAAGATACGTGAATAAAAGAAGTTTGTCCGTTAGGCTCTTTTAGGCTCTTATGTACAGCTTTTACGTCCCAAAAATTTCCAGCACCTATATACCAAATGTTATCATCGCTTGGGTCTACCGCTAGTTCATCATGCCTTGTGCCTTCTTGGTCAAAATACCAGCCATTTTGGTTTGTGTTTGGGTCAGCAACACCAATTTCTTTATAACTTTTTCCTACTTCAGAAATTTTCTCCCATGTTTTACCTCTGTTGGTAGTTTGAGAAACCCAGCCGTTCCAATCTATCGCGATCGCAAAATCTGGATTTTGTCTAGAAAACTCGACATCCAAAACACGTTTCATATCATTTCCCAAACCGTCGCAGTCTTTTATTGTTTGCCAAGAATGGCCTCTGTCCCATGTTCCAAAACTAACGTGCATATCTGGGCTAGTTAGCATGACATTTGGGTCGCTAGGATGACACCAAAATCTTTCGCAATAACCCGACATTGATGGGCCAAAGCATTTCCACTCTACATTTTGGTCTGATTGTATTTTTTCTGTTTTTAATTTTTCAAAATAAATATCTCTTTTCATAAAATTCTCCTATTAATCAATTAAATTGTTTTACGCTCTTTTTTGTTCTGTATACACTAATTATATCAGTGTTGACACACAAATAAAATGCTTTAAATTAATAAAAACGTGCACAAAATTATTATTTTTGTACACGTTCTTATATCTAATTTTCTTCAAAAAAAATCTTTCTATATTCTGATGGTGAACATCCAAAATGTTTTTTGAATGCTCTTATAAAATATCTGTAATCCGAAAAACCATTTTGTATTGCAATTTCTTGTATCTTAAATTCTTTTTGCAAAGTTAGGCATTTAGCTGCGTTTTCTATTCTTACTAAATTAACATATTTCATAGGTGGCAACAAAAAATATGTTTTGAAAATATTGATAAAATAATTTTGTTGCAAATTTACAACCGCTGCCATTTTGGATAAATTTATATCTTTATCATAATTATTAACTATATATTTATTTATTTTATCTGCAAAATCATCTGTTTGCAAATCATCTAATATCTTTACATTTCCAAAAAAAACTCCCATCAACTCCATTATATAAGCCTTTTGGTATAAAATTGCAGAAGTAGATTTCTCTTTGTTTATTTTTTTTAATTTTTTAAAAATCTCAATCGTTTCTTCTAATGGAACGTCGCACACTAAAGAACTAGGCGAATAATTTAGCACTTTATATATATCAACATCAATATCAAAATGACACCAATACATAGATACATCCTTGTTTTTTTTAGAATAAGTGTGCTTTACATTTGACGGTATTAAATATAATTCACCTTTTTGGGGACATATTGTTTTTCCATTTATTTCTAAGTTAATACTACCTTTTTCTATCAAATAAAACTTGCAAAAACCACAAACCTTATTTATTTTCTGCCAATTATGATATGTATTGTATTGTAAATGGTTGCACCCTGCAAAAGTTGGCGAAACATCGTGCAATATATGGTTTAATATAACTCTCTTAGACTCTAACATAGTTCACCTTCCGTATATCTTGTTATTTTAATTATACATACTTATCGTAATTTTGTCCACTATTTTTATAATTTTTAGTATTTATTTTTTCAAAAATATGATATATACTGGTAACAACAAAAGCTAGCTTATTAAAAAAACTATTTAAAACGGAGGACAAAATGAAAAAGCGATTATTAGCAATAGCAATGTTTGCACTTATGACTGTAGGTTCTGCTTGTCAAGCAACACCAGAAAGTTCATCAAGTGAAAGCAGCACATCTAGTACTGAAACATCCGAAAGCACAGAAGTAGACACAAATATGGATGGGGACGTACAATTAAGCGAACCAGGAGAATTTCCAATAGTAATAGGCGAGCCTGTCACCCTTTCTGTTTTCGCCTCAGTTCACCTAGACAAAAACAGCGAGTTTGATAGTTCCGAAAACACTTATACAGCATGGTTAGAAGAAAAACTGAATATCAACTTAGACTGGCAAATAACAACAGCATCAGACAAAACAGCAAAACTTAATTTGTTATTTACTAGTAATGATTATCAAGATATAATATTTGGTTCATACTGGCCAAGTGCAACACAATATTCTTACGGTTTACAAGGTTTTCTTGTTCCTTTAACCGATTATTACGAAACAGATGCATATTATTTTGATCAATACGTAGAAAATGCACAAGAACTTGGTATGTGTAACGAAACAACACTTCAAAGCTTGGTGATGCCAGACGGAAATATATATAGCTTGTTTGATGGAATGGTAAGTAATGTACATGTTACTACATCAACAAGAATGTGGATATACACACCATGGCTTGACGCACTAGACCTAGAAATGCCAACAACAACAGATGAATACTATGATGTTCTAACTGCTTTTAAAGAGGACGATCCTAATGGCAATGGCATAGCAGACGAAATTCCATTAGCTGGTGCTATGACTGGTTGGAACTTAGACCCTACTGAATTTATCATGAACTCTTTTGTATATTACCAAGATTCTGACAGAATGTACATAGAAGACGGTGAAATTGTTATGTCTTATAGCCAAGACGAGTTCAAAGACGGACTTGAGTATATGAGATTACTTGTTGACGATGGCTTACTATATGGTGATACATTTATTCAAGATAAAGACGCTCTAAGATCACTTACATCAGGTGACATCCAAGTAGTAGGTTCAACTGCCGGCGGAATGCAATCAGGATTTACAACAAATGTTATCAGTGGCGAAGCTGGGGATTGGACAAATTGGAAAACAATCGCTCCTCTTGAAGGCCCAGACGGAGTTCAATACGCTAAATACACCGCAAATACAGCTGTAGCTGGCTTTAATATTACAGACGCTTGCGAATATCCTAGAGTAGCTTTCAGATTTGGTGATTCACTTTACGAAACTGAAATTTCTTTGAATGCTGCTTATGGTGCCGATTATTGGGAATGGGCTGAAGAGGGCACTGTTGATGGACTAGGTACTCAAGCTGAAATAGTATACTATGACACTGGTTCTGATACAAACTTTGCTTGGAATGACATAACAATTACTAGCAGTGCTTGTCCAGGAATACTTGCAGCAATTACAACTGAAGATTTTAACCTTGACATAGAAGGTAGTTTGTATGTTTCTTATGATGCATATAAAGATTATCTTCCATCCGAAGATATGATAGTTCCACCACTTACTTTTGATGAAGATGAAGCTGAAAGAGTAACCGACCTAACACTAGACTTAGACAGTGCTTATGAGAGTGTGTTTGTTGATTTCTTGTATAACACACCACTAGATGAGCTCGACGCTAGATGGGAAGAGTTCCAACAAACTTTGATTAACTGTGGCATTGAAGAGTATCTAGAACTTTATCAAACTGCTTATGACGCACAATACTAAAACTAAAAATTTTTATTTGACGATTTAATTTATAAATTGGCCTCGTGACAAAATTAATTTTCACGAGGCCAATTTTCCAAAGGAGTTTATTTTTATGGATAAAAAAAATATATTTATTATTACTTGTGACCAAATGTCTTGGAGAGCCATGAAAGTGTTTGGCAACACTTTTGTCAACACTCCAAATATTGATAGGCTAACTAAAGATAGCGTAAAATTTGCAAACAATTATACAGCTTGTCCTATGTGCATTCCTGCTAGAGCAGCCTATTGGACTTCTAAATATCCACACGAAACTGGTGCAGTTGCTAATTTAGAACAACTTCAACACGTTGACGAAAGCATTCCGACAATAGGAGAAACTTTCAAAAATGCTGGTTACGAAACAGTTCATTTTGGAACTTGTCACGATTGCGGAGGTCTTAGGGGTTTTGATATGCACTTAACTCCGATAGGTGATGCCGAACCAATACCAAACGAATACGATGCTTTTCCATTGAGTTTAGATACTTTTAGAGATGAATTTACTGCAAATGCAACAGTTGAATATATCAAAACTCTCAAAGAGCGTTCAAAAAATGATGATAGACCTCTTCTTTTAGTTTCTGAATTTACAAACCCACACAACATCTGCGGTTTTGTAACGTTCAATGCTTTTGAACATGATGACAAAGAATTGCCAGAGGGTTTTGAGTTGCCACCTCTTCCTGAAAACTATTCTTTTGATGATATTATGAATAGACCTGATGCCGTAAAATATTTTTGTTGTGATTTAAATTTACAATCTTGGGTTTCAAAATGGACGGACGAAAATTTCAGGCATTATATAGCTGCATATTACTATTATATATCAGTGCTAGATAATCATATCGGTAGATTGCTTGATGCTTACGAGGAGTATGGCGATGTCGAAAATACTATGTTTGTATTTTTTGCAGACCATGGCGATAGTATGGCTGCCAGAAGAAAAGTTACAAAATCAGTTGATTTTTACGAAGAAACAACAAGAGTTCCTTTTGTTTTTAAGGGAAAAGATGTTGTTCCAAGAGAAAAACCAATTGAAAATATAACTACAACTATTGATTTATTCCCAACTTTGTGTGCAATGGCTGATATCGAAATTCCAAAGACTTTGCAAGGAAAAGATTTATCAAGCATATTAAAAGGTGGAGAATTTAATCTTGAGCGAAAATACGTAATAAGTCAATGGAGCTCAATGTTCGGCAACATTATTTCACCAGCAAGAATGTTGTGTACTGGTGATTATAAATATACCTATTATCTTGAGGACGATTTTGAAGAATTGTATGACTTGAAATTAGACCCTTATGAAAAAACAAATGTTGCAAAACACGAAAACTACAAAGAAATATTATCTCAAATGCAAATATATTTCAAAGAATATTTAGAAAAAAGCAATGACCCTTTAATGTCGCTAGAGGTAAAAGTCGATAGAGAAAAATGGCGTAGCCACAGCAAGCGTGTTGATTAGGAAAAAACAGCTTTTAAAATTGAAGAAAAAATCCTACTATTACAATTCAAACTTTTATATCTAAGTTTTCTTAAAAAAGATAAAAAAGTATCATTGCAAGATTT